>CAKZLX010000310.1 GCA_937127265.1 uncultured Pseudomonadota bacterium | reverse complement strand
TGATCGGAAGTCACAATCACCCAAGCATCCGAGGCCAATTCCAACAGGTTCCCCAGTAGATAATCGACTTTGGCAATCTCTCCACGATAGGGATCGCCTTTCCAATTGGCTGGCGGTTCCCAAGGTGTATGCGGATCATACAAATGTACCCAAGCAAATTTTGGGGTATTGCGATCTTGCTTCTTCCACCATTGTGTCGCCACGTTCAGCACTTCGCCCGCCGGTAACTGGGCTTCACCAAAAGCCGCCACCTCCAATAAATCTTGCGGATGAAAGGGATCGTGGTAGAAATCAAACCCCTGATCCAACCCCCATGAATGACTCAACACAAATGCCGAAACAAAAGCCCCCGTTGTATAACCAGCATCGGATAGCGACTCAGCAATCGTTTGGTATTGAGTGTCTAAAAAGAAGCCAGCATTGTCCCGGACACCATGTTCACTGGGCCACAATCCGGTCAACATGCTGCTGTGTGAAGGCAAGGTCAGTGGTGTGACCGAATGGCTTTCCGTAAACAACATCCCCTCTTTGGCCAATCGATCGAGGTTGGGTGTTTGGGCCTTGGTATCTCCATAAGCCCCCACTCTGTCTGCTCGTAAGGTATCAATGGTGATCAAAAGAATATCTGGGGCTTGTTCAGCCACTTGAACATTCATTTCCTCTGTTGGTATAGGAGGCTCAACTGTGCAACCAAACCACATCGATAAAAGCATAACCTGCCTCCGTTTCTAACCAGTCTAACCTAATAGATGCCCTTTTCGAAACCAGTGTATATCGCAAGTTTCAACAGTGCAAAGGTGGATACCATCCCCAATTTCAATTACAACAAAGAATGACCTTGGAGGCATTATTACACCCAAACCTGTTGTTTTAAACGGTGAGTCTTTGACCCTAGAGAGTATTGAAGCGGTAGCTTTTAACCGAACGACTGTTTCCCTCTGCCCAGATTCCAAAGCCAAAATGCTATTGTCCTACCAATGGGTACAAAAGGTCTGCCAAACCAACAAACCGGTCTATGGGGTCAACACAGGGTTTGGATCATTGGCTCGGGTGTCCATCCCACCAGAGCAAAGTTCTTTACTAAGCACCAACCTCATCCGTTCTCACGCGGCTGGTGTTGGTCCCATCGCAGATCAACCGACCACACGTGTCATGCTTTTATTACGTGCCAATGCCCTTGCCAAAGGTGTCAGTGGCTGTCGTCCGTTACTGGTGGAAAATCTGTTACAACTGCTCAACACCAACATTCTCCCTAAGATTCCGATGCAAGGTTCCTGTGGTTCCAGTGGAGACCTTGCACCACTGGCACACTTGGGATTGATGCTGATTGGGGATCCACTTGGAGAGGCTATTGTTGTTGATCAATCTGGATGCCCCCACGAAATAGGTGCTCCCACGGCTCTTGCCAAAGCGGGTCTGGAACCATTGGTACTGGAAGCCAAAGATGGTCTGGCGATTACCAATGGCGCCCAATTGTCCACCGCGATTGCCACCTTAAACATCATCGAAGGAAAACGGTTGTTATTGGCAGGAGAATTGGCGGCTGCTATGAGCATGGAAGCCCTCTTGGGAATCTCACGAGCATTTCACCCTGCGGTTCATGAAATGCGTCCCTATCTTGGTGCCAAACAGTGTGCCTTCAACATTCGACAACTGACCAACGGTTCTACCTTAATGGATTCGGTGCCCGAAAAATTACAAGATGCCTATTCAATTCGTTGCACGCCACAGATCCTTGGGGCAGTACGGGATATGATGCGATTTGTCGAGCAACAAGTCTCTGTGGAATGGAACTCTGCCACCGACAATCCCTTGATTTTATTGGATGTCAACGATGGTTCACAAGGCGATCCTGACAACAAAGCTTTTTCGGCAGGCATGTTTCACGGAGAACCGATTGGGATGGCTATGGACAGTTTTAAAATCGCCATCTCCGAACTGGCTAACCTCTCTGAAAGAAGACAATACCGCCTCACGACTGGAAATCTCTCGCAACTGTTACCGCCGGGACTGGTGGGTAAAGATCGTCCCGACATTGGCATGATTGTACCTCAAACCACCGCCGCGGCTTTGGTCAGTGAAAACAAAGCCCTGGCTTGGCCAGCCTCGGTTGACTCCATTCCCACCTGTGAAGACCAAGAAGATCACATCGCCATGAGCACCGTGGCGTCTCGACGCGCCAGAGATGTTCTGCGAAATGCCACCAAGGTAATCGCTATTGAATTGATCAGCGCTGCCCAAGCCTTATCTTTTCGTCAAGATGAACGTCCCTCCGCCCGTTTGGGACAAGGTGTACAACAAGGTGTGCAAAATGTTGAACGGTCTCTCCAAAAATCAGCACACCCCTTCATGACCATTGGAGAACAAATCGAAATCATTGCCACCGAAATTCAAAATGGACAGATTTTGCAGCAACTCCCACCATTGTTGCATCCTACCGATGCCAACATTCCCACTGGAGTCCGTTCATGAATTGGTCAGTTCCCCATTCCGCACCACAGTCGATCACGATTGATGACTGTCCTCTCACCTGTGAATCCGTTTGGGCTGTAGCACAAGGTGCCAGTGTCACAGTGGCAGACGAACAGATCGAAACCATGAACGACAATGCCAATTCCATCCCCGCTGAGTCTCGGATTCTGGCTTCAAAACGGCATTGGCTCACTGGAGAACCCTCTCCTGACAGCAAAAATTTGGCGCAAGGGTTTATTTTGGGACACTGTGCCGGTGTGGGCAAACCTTTTTCCAAAGAGATTGTGCGAGCAGCAATGATGGCTCGTCTCAAAGTATTAACCTCTGGACACACAGGTTCTCGAGGTGTTGTCGCCACAAAATTAAGTGACATGCTGAACTTGGACATCGTACCAACTGTACCCTCACAAGGCTCTGTCGGCGCGGCTGGTGACTTGGCGCCAATGTCATACATTGCCCGTACTTTGTGCGGCTATGATGGACAAACCTACCCAGACTTCACTCCACTGGTACCAACCGACAAAGAGGCTTTGGCACTGATTAACGGAATCTCATTAAGTACTGCCATCGCTGCTCTTGCGGTTGTACGGGCAGAACGGGTATTTGAAGCCTCAGTTTGGACAGCAGGACTGACCATGGAAGTGGTACGCGCCCAAAGCCAATGCCTTGACGATAGGGCACTACGAGCACGAAAACACCCTGAGGTGGCCGAAGTTGGTGAACTGTTACGCCAAATCGTAAATGGTTCACAACGGGTTTTGCCAGACAACAACATTGATGCTTTTTCAATCCGTGCCACCCCTTCTGTGATGGGAGCCGTGTGGCGAACTATTCGTTTCGCCAAAGAAGAAGTCGAACGTGAATTAAACGGAATATCCGACAACCCCCTCATCTTTGATGGTGAATGGATTGAGGCCGGCAATTTTCATGGTGCCTCAATGGGACTTGCCATGGATCACCTTGCCACTGCTCTCACCCAACTTGCAACCTTATCAGAACGCAGAACCTTTCGCTTGACACACGGTAAACTCTCCAACAATCTCCCCAGTTTTTTGGTGCAAGGCACCGGTCTGAACTCTGGCTTCATGTTGGCTCAATATACCGCAGCCGCCTTGGCATCGGAATGTAAAGGACTCGCACATCCTGCATCGGCTGACTCGATACCCACTGTGCAACACCACGAAGATCATGTCTCAATGTCTCCGATTGCCGCCCGAAAAGCACTCGACATTTTGGAATGTTTGGCCGATATCGTGGCGATTGAACTCTTAGTGGGCGCCCAAGCCTTGGATTTACGCCAGCAAGAAGATGGACTGAGCGCTCCTACACCACTGGCAAAGTTACACCAACAGATTAGACAGGAAGTTCCTTTTTGGCAAGATGACGAAGTACTACACCCTGCAATTCGAAGTCTATCGGTGATGGTGCGAAAAGGCTTACCACCTATCAAGGCATAAATATTTTATCCATCGGTTTCCACAAATTGTTGAAGACTCAATGATGATCAATTTGTTGAATGCTACGTGTATCCATAATCGCAGTAATCTCGTCTAAGGAATAAGGACGAAACTGGGGGTGGGTATCGATGCCCACATCAATCACTTTTCGCTGATAAAAGACTGGATCATCCAAATGCCCATGCGAATGACCGTGTAAATGCCAAGCTCCGCGATGATGATTCTCCCAAACCAACATTGGGAAGTGGCACATCATAATTTCAACCTCACCAATTCTTTTGAAATACAACTTCTGGGTGGAGGCAAAGTAAGACTGAACCCCATCCCGATCTTTACGAATGTGATGGTCGTGATTGCCGAGAATCAAATGAATGTTTTGACAATGCAGTCGTTGAAGAAATTTAGCCACATTTTCAAACAACCCCATCGCCACGTCACCCAAGTGATACAAGGTGTCATCTGCTTTCACACAAGCATTGATGTTTTCAACCATCGCATCGTTCATTTGCTCAATGGTATCAAAATCACGACAACCACTCTTATTGCTCCAGTTGGAAACACCACGCACGATGTTTTTGTGCCCATAGTGGGTATCTGAGGTAAACCAAATGGTCATCTAAACTCCAAGGTTATCGTTATAAAGATTCTCGTAAAAACTGTTGTACCTGAGAGGCTTGTGTGGCGACCCGTTCTTCAATTGTAGTCAACAATGCTTCGGCCTGGGTACGATACACTTCTTTGCGCTCGAGGTCTTTTAAGTCTTGGAGATTGATCATCACATTCATCCATGCCCCTTGTGCGCAGGTGCCAACCAGTGCAGAGGCCACCCCAGCATCAGAACGAGCATTGGGATTACCACGCAAGGCCACCTCCACACAGTCCAAGGTTTGATTACAGCGTTCCAAGACATCTAGTGGGGTTTCAATAGCCTGACGTCTCGCCTTTTTGATGGCTTGCACACGAACCTTGCGTTGTTCTGGTGTCGCCTTTGGTAGACGCATCGCTGCCATCATCGAATCAAAGGCCTCTGTGTCGGCGTCCACATCACGAAGGAATGCCTCTTTGAGTTGCTGGGCTTTCACCGCGCAGACATCAAAGTCATCCCATTCTGCTGGCCGAGGTTGGGCATAAGGCCAAGACTTGGCAGAAATCTTGGTGGACAACTGTCCGACCATCGCCGCCAAACCATTGGCTAGGGCACCACACAGAGCAGCAATTGAACCACCTCCAGGAGCCGGTGCATCACTGGAAAGCAAATCGGTAAAGTCTCGTACGGTCATAGCAACCAAGGGACCATCTTCAGCGATCTGATACTCGATGATACTTTGGTACGGATCAAAGGGCTTGAGGTCGTTCAATCCCAGTGAGCGAATGGCGACCCGCAACAACTTATCGTGGGGCAAGCCAGGATTTTCACCCGCCTCACGCAAATAATGACGACCTGCACTGAGAAGGGCTTCCAAGGGAATCAGCCCAACCAGTTCGGAACCAGTCACCACCACCCCACTCTCTAGTGCCAGTTGGCGAACGGCATCATAAATAGTGTGCAATCCAACTTTGGTAAAATCCAAGACATTACAAGAAATCTGACAATGTCCATACTCATCAATTGTCCAACCAATCGCGTTTACGTGTCGAAACATTCCCGGTGCTCGAAATGGCTTACCATCATCACCCCGTTTCAATTCACCGTTTTCATCTCGCACATACGATCCTTTGTCGCGAATGGTAGCGGCAATCTTTTCAGCTTTACGTTGGTTGTTGGTATTCAGGTTGATATTCCAAGCGATCAAAAAAGGACGGGCACCGATAACTGTGGCTCCAGTTTTGGCCACTCGCTCTGACCACTCTCCACCAAAATCGGGCTTCCATTTTGGATCGGTCATCTTGCTTTCTAAGGCTTCGTATTCACCTTTTCGTAAATCGGGCAAACGTTTACGATGAGGGGCGCTGGCGGCAGATTCATACAAATAAGTGGGGATTTCCAATTCATTCCAAACGCGTTCAGCAACCCGAGTGGCCAGTTGGGCACATTCTTCAAGCGTGATGCCTTGCACGGGTACAAATGGGCAAACATCAGTAGCACCCATGCGGGGATGTTCTCCAGTGTGTTTGGACATATCAATCCGTTCACCAGCAACTCGGATAGCCCGAACAGCAGCTTCCTCAACGCCATCAGGTGAACCGACAAAGGTAAACACAGTACGATTGGCGGCGACACCAGGATCAACATCGAGGACCTGGACACCAGCAACCGACTCGATGGACTCTCGAATCACTTTCAGGGTATTCGCATTGGACCCCTCTGAAAAATTGGGAACACATTCAACAAGAATAGACATCATCTCTCCAAAGATAAATAGGGCTATGAGAAAGTTTATTGTACTGAAACAATAATTCTAGAAAATTGATCAAAATTTCATTCTATAAACCAAAATAAAGACGATACCTTTTACATAGTGACAACATTGCTTCTTCTTTTCATCCATTTGTTCTGTACAGTTTCAGCCGCCACCTTGGTCTGGAACAAGTCACTGGTGGTCAATACCTGGAGTGAATTGGGATGTGAACAAGATCAAATTGTCCTCAGTCCCTCTAAAAAAGTTACCATTAAACTATGGGCAGGCGATGAATACGGATGGCTCAATCAATATTTGTACTGGTCGATTGACAATGACAAACTCTTGTTACGAGAAGATAAAAAAAAGAACAGTGCACTGGTAGAAACTTGGACCCTCAAAAATATTGAACAGAGTACACTGACGATTGAAAGGCACAATCTTGATGGTGTTGCGCGTGAAACACAACTCGAAAAGTGTCTATAGATATTGACACGTCAAGTATATGTTGAACAGAGTATATAAAAAATGTATAGTATGACTATCTAAATTCGTTATACCCAACCATGATACCTATGACTTTACAAAACACAACCTTTCTACTGTCTCTCTCTTGCTTGCTGGCTTGTGAACAAGAGATTAAATCACAAGTCGTTGAACCAAGTGATGACATCATTGTCTCCACAGATGCTGATGGCGATGGCTATCTCAATGATGAAGACTGTGATGATAACGATCCCAACATTCACCCGGGGGTCGAAGAAGTCTGTGATGGACTCGACAACAATTGCGATGGCACTATTGACGAAGGGGTGGCACTCACCTTCTATCTCGATGCTGACGAAGACGGGTTTGGCGACCCACTGGTTTCTGAACTGCGGTGTGAACAAGGGGTCGATACTGTTCCCAACAACAACGATTGTGACGATACTGATCCCAACATTCATCCCGGTGTCGAAGAAGTCTGCAACGACATCGATGACGATTGCGATCAAATGATCGATGAAGACATTGGGAGCCTCTACTATTTAGATGCTGATAGCGATGGATTCGGTAATCCCGATCGAGAAATATTGAGTTGTGATGGTACCAGTGACATCGGTGCCTTGGTCAGCAAT
>CAKZLX010000309.1 GCA_937127265.1 uncultured Pseudomonadota bacterium | reverse complement strand
TCTACCAAGGCCGTTCCAACATCGGTTGGCACCAAATCAAACTCTCGAATCAAAGGATGTACCACCGCAGGATCATTACGTAATGTCTCCGAAGCATACCCAAACAATTTTGGATCTTCTTGCAACAGAGAACGAACCAATACAAGATCTGATCGGACTGACTCATTGGCATATTGAAATGATTGCCGATCTCTCACAGCACAGTCGCGAACCAAATCAACATCCGCGGTCTGATAAAATTGCAACAAACGACAGTTGGCCAAAATACGAGATTCCATAAATACTGGGTCGTTGCGAAAACGACTGGGAATTGTATTCCAAATCTCTTCTTTGGTCGAAGCCAATGCCATACCGATGATATATTCATTTTGTTGCAAACGCGGTGAAATGAATTTGTAGACCAAGGGATTGGAACGAACCGCCATCTTCATCAACACTTCGTCATCTTTAAATTCTTCGGGCATCATCAACACCGCCAAGGCATCTTGCTGGATAGCCCGACGCAATAGATTTTTATCGTATTGCAATTCCCTCGGTAAGTCACGCAAAATCGCTAGGTTTTCATCCAACAATTCCAACAAAAACTTTCGGTCATCCCAAACTTCTGCCGGCACAAACTCAACATTGGCTGGAAAGGCTTTCACCGCAACTCGAATCACTTCTTGATCTCTGCGTAAATCATCAGCGGCCTTTGGAAAATAACTGGGGTTTGTTGGTAAACTCTCAATTAATTCATCTTTGTCCATCAAGTGTACATTGGCATTTCCCATATCAGCCAATGTTAAGCGCATCCCCAATAACAGTGACCACAGCATCATGTCTTTCTCCTTGTTTTTCTCACAAAATATACAGCCATAAGATTAACATGGTATTGTCCAATCAATACGGTTAGACTGAAACAGTTTCGTATCAATATGGAGACCAGATGTCTGACAAACCACAACCAAGAATCCGTCGTAAGAAAAATGCCTCTGCAAATGAGAGCACTGCACGTTTTTCACGAAAATCAACCAAGACCAAACCACCAGAAACAAAAGCAACACCAAAAACACCTGTTTTTGAGCCTCTCGATCTGTCGGCCTTTGAAGATGATGCCTTTGACTTATCCATGGATGATGTTTTCACCACCGTCAACAATAAACGATATAAGGTCGGACAAGTGGTCACTGGAGAAGTCTGCGGCATTCAAGGAGACGCAATCTTGGTGGACATTCAAGCCAAATCTGAGGCTGTACTTCCAGTTGACAACCCTGCTGACTTTTCACTAGGTAGTCGCGTGGAAGCCAAAATTATTCGCATGGATGGACAAGGCATCTTATTGGCGCAAAAAATTGGTAAAAGTGCCGATTTATCAGCCTATGAACTTGCTTACTCCGAACAACTACCCGTCGAAGGGACCGTGCACAGCAGTAATAAAGGAGGCTTTTCAATCAGTTTCGGCAACATCAAAGGCTTCTGTCCGATTTCTCAAATGACGCTAGGTGCTGTAAATGCCGAAGACCACGTGGGTCAAACCTACCAATTTTTGATCACCGAATTAAAAACGTCAGAACTCATTGTATCTCGAAGACGCCTGGTGGAACGAGAGCGTGCCGCAAAGAAAGACCAACGAATGAGCCAATTGTCTGTTGGGATGAACCTACTGGGTACCATTCTCAACATCACCCAACACGGCGCTTTTGTGGATTTAGATGGTGTGGATGGCTTGATTCCAAAATTCCTATTTTCTGCCATCGGTGAAGATCTCAGTGTCGGAGACGAGATTGAGGTTCAAATCAAACAGATGAAAGACGGAAAAATCTCGCTAGAGGCACCTTCATCCAACCCTTGGCTCAAGATGGGTACAGAATTCAAACGCGGTGGCACCTATGAAGCCACTGTCACCAAAGAAAAGGAATTTGGATTCTTTGCCAAACTTGCCCCCAATTTGGAAGGGTTGTTGCATCGTTCTGGATTATCCACGGAAGATATCGCCGAACTAAAAATTGGTGCTACCATTACGGTACGCATTGAAGATTTTGATCTAGAACGTAAACGTATTGGATTGCAATTGGCCGCTGGCATGCCAGAATACACCAATGAGCCATCCTCTACATTGGGTGATGCCTTTGCAGATGTCTTTGCACAGTTTGACACCAGTCACTCAGAAAAGTCAAACCGCCGTAAGAAGAAGCAGAAATAAGAGTTCACAAACGGACTTTGCGCAGCATCCTCTTAAACACTTTGAGGTGATCCATGCACTCTCTTTTGAGTCGCATATCGTTTGCCATGTCCGATGGATGATGCGTCCACAAGGCAGGAACCGTCCACTTGTTGGTGTGCAACTCTAGTTCAACGCCCATTTCAATTGCCCCACCAATCGAACCATTGGCTTGATCCCCAGAAGGTTTTGCTCGCATCGACACTTTTTGTCCCAGTTCGGCTCCCATCAACAAGACAATCTGTGGCGCAACACACTCCAAAGATGCTTTGAACAAATGTGGACAAAGGCTACAATCCGATTTGGCTTGTTTGGTGGGTTCTGTAATTGGGTATGGCAACCAATACATTTTGGTGCGGGGAACTTTCAACACATGATCCATGATTTTACCCAAGGAGTCTTTGGCTGTCGGTGTAAGACCAAGGGCATGTCCTTCCAAAACCAGCAAAGGATTGGCAGGACGTCCACCACCAATCGCACACCGTTTGTCTTTGGAGGCACGGCAATGTTTCTGCTGGTGTTCTTTTATTGTTTTCAGCCCACTCTTTTCATCCAATTTGGAAAAATCAATGCTCGGAGCACGTGATTGCAACACTTTGCTGAATGCACCTCCAAGAATTCGTTTGGCTTTGGGACTGCTCTCTACCTGTTGACGAGTATCAGAGACAGAAGCATTTGACGCAGACTTACTGCTTGGCGGTAAAAATCCTCTCTTCGCGGTCATTTGCGTATTTTTAGGCTCTGTTGTTTTTGTCGGTACTGACTTCTTTTGTAGAAAATCAGGTACAACCAAATTGGTTGTCGATTGAGAGGTGACCAACTTTGGTAAACGAGCATTCCAAACGCCTTCATCCTCAACAGGCCAAACTTCTCCACCACATGAGGCTTGCCATTCTAACCATTGTAAAACGTCATCCAATAATTCTTTGCGGGGATCTTCAAAATAAGTGGCCACTGTTTTTCTCTTTATGACAATACATGAAAGGGGTTTCTATTGACGAATTGACCGCAGAATAAAGGTTATCACTCGCCTCCACGAACTGACAACCAAATCTTCGACAAGTCTATGATCTGCGTATTTGCTCTGCATATTCTTATACTATCGTCGTGCCAAACATCGGACAGCCAATACTTCGCAACCGTTCCAACAAAGGAAAGATTGGTAGACCAATTACGTTTTGCCAATCCCCTTCAATCCGCTCCATCAGCCACGCACCACGTTTTTCCATCATATATCCACCAGCACATTTTCGTGCTTCTCCGATCTGTATATACCGCCACAAATCCTGATCGCTCAAATCAGCACGAAAATGAATAGTGGTGGTTTCCACAAATTGTATTTGTCGACGATCGTACGCATCTGGCACTTCAATGCATACTGCGGTGCTGAGTAAATGAGAACGACCGCGCATTTTTTGCAAACGCACAAACCACTCTTGGTTGTCTTGTGGTTTATCCAACACTTCATCATCCAAATAACAAACTTGATCAGCCCCAATTACAATCTGACTTGAAAAACGAGAAAAGACGTCTTGCGCCTTGGCATCTGCCCTCAGTTGAGCAGTGTGTACAGGTGAATCACCAACAATCTGATACTCGTCGATATTAGCCCCTATCGCCTCAACCGCCAACCCAACATCTTCCAGCAAAGAACGACGATATGGAGATATCGAAGCCAAAATAATATTCATCCGTTCACACTCCTGTACGCAATGATAACATGATAAAAGTTTAATAAAAGCAACATATCTCTCTTGAAATATGGAAAGCCTGTGCCTTTATGCCTAGAATTGGTTATCCTTTTTGAAGAGTGTCGTCTGTTTTCTTGACGAAAAACGCCACTTTACTCCCACTTAAAATCTCCAACCCTTGATGAGTGTGCAGATGTCTACAGCCATTGGTATCGATCTTGGAACTACATTTTCCGCCGTTTCTTATGTGAATAAACATGGGGTCGCCGAAATTTTACCCAATGACATGGGTAAGAACATCACCCCTTCCATTTTGTTCTTTGAAGGCGATCAAATCATCGTTGGTGAAGAAGCCGAACGCGGTGCCGTAGCTTACCCAGAACAAGTCGTGCAATTCGTAAAACGCGAAATTGGAGAAGGAGACTATCAGTTCACCTACAATGGCAAGCAATGGAACGCTATTGAATTAAGTGCTGAGATTTTGCGTAGTTTGGTTCAAGCGGCCGAAAAACGACTTCGTCAGAAAGTGACCCAAGCAGTGATTACAGTACCCGCTTACTTTGGTCAAAACGAGCGAAATGCAACAATTCAAGCGGCTGAGTCTATTGGTTTGGATGTTCTCAAAATCATCAACGAGCCCACCGCTGCCGCAGTTGCTTATGGCCTCACCCAGTTACGCTCTTCCAACCGTTGCTTGGTATTTGACTTGGGTGGTGGAACTTTCGATGTAACCATCATCGAGATCAAACAAAATGTCATCCGCGTTAGAGGCACCGATGGTGATGACAAATTGGGTGGAAAAGATTGGGATGATCGCCTGATGAAATATGTTGCCGAAGCCTTCAAGGACCAGCACAAAATCAATATTTTTGATGACATCCTCGCCACACATGAGTTGCGTGAACGATGTGTCAACGCCAAGATTGCTTTGTCTCAACGACCTGAAATCACACTCAATTTCAAACACCAAGGAAAACCACTTCGTCTAAAAATCACCCGAGATCATTTCGAAGCCATCACTGCGGATCTCTTAAAACGATGTGAAGAAAAATTAGATGAAGCTATGTCTGTCGCCAGTTTCACCCCTGACCAAATCGATACTATTTTGTTGGTCGGTGGCTCCACTCGGATGCCAATGATTCGGAAACGGATCAAAGAAAAGTTTGGCAAGGACCCATCCACCGAAATTAACCCAGATGAATGTGTTGCCATGGGAGCGGCTATTACTGCGGCGATTGAGTCTGCCATTCGAAATAATGAAGCGCCTCCCGTGGATATTGAAACCCATGATGTTGCCTCTCACCAATTGGGTTTGGTAGTGCTCAAAGACAACCGTCTTTACAATGCCCCCATCATCAAAAAGAACACCCCCATTCCTACGGCGCACACAGAAACACATTTCCGTACCATGCACAAAGGACAATCTTCCATTGACTTATGGCTCTTGCAAGGTGAACGAAAAAACCCACAGGACCCCAGTTGTAACCCCCTAGGTCACTTTGAGTTCTTTGGACTTCCAAAAGCCGATGACACAATTCCGGTTTCCATCACCTATCGCTACAACTCCAATGGGATTGTAGAAGTGGAAGCCTGCCAATCTGATAAAGACGGTATGTTCTCACATCGAGTAGCCAAGGAAAAATATGGGCTAGAAGAGGTACTCAACAAACGAGTGCCGGCTTACATTTCGATGATTGTCGATTCTAGTGGTTCAATGTACGGAGATGGCCTCAAACAAGCCCAACGTTTTGTACAGGAATTTACCAGCACCAACCTACGCTCAAAGCGAAAAATGTCTCTGTACACACACCCCGAAGGTCGTATCGGCAAGCCCACTAATGAAGTCATAAAGATTCAAAAGCAACTCAAAAAATTGATTCCGATTGGCTTTTCCAATCTCAGCATCCCCTTGCGCTTAGCCAAAGAAGACCTCAAAGGACGTTCTGGTGTGGTCATCTTGGTTTCTGATGGACACATCACTGCTCTCGAAGACGTCAAAAAGGCCTGTGCGGCGTTACATCGCAATGGAAACATTGTCTTCGTGATTGGTGTTGGAACCGACAAAAATGAAGATGTCCTCAAAAGTTTGTGTTCACACCCTCAATACTATCGTCCTGCCGAACGTGGACTAGACATATCGAAGTACTTAATCAAATTGTTGGTTCATCAATAAGGAGAAGGACATGACACGAAGTCCATCAGAAGTCATTATCTCTGAATTGACACGGATTCGAGAATCATTGGATCGCTTAGAAAAACAAGAATCAGCCAGTAAAGAGGCGTTTTCCAGTCTTTATGCTGAAATGGAAGAGCACAAGCGGGGAACATGGTTTGCAGTAGAAAAACAGGTCCTCAAAGACTTGCTGTTGTTTGCTGACAGTATGCAATGGGCACTGGAACAAACGACGGACCCCGCCACGACTCAACAATTACAATCTGATCTGTTGGACTTGTTGGCTCGATATGATGTTGTTCCTTTCCCTGAGAGCCGAATTTTTGATGCCAAAGTCCATCGTGTACTGAAAGTGGTCCCCACCGATGATCCCAGTTTGGATGGTCAAATCGCCTCCGTCCTTAAAAAAGGATTTTATAGAGGAGACGAGATCTTACGCGTTGAAGATGTCACTATCTATCAAGTCTCTGCCACTAAATAGTTTGACACTACTTACCAAGACAAACGATACCACTTCCAGCCATACTGCATCTCTTGGTCGACCAAGTGGATGGTACCTATAGTGGTTTCAAACCGTGCGGTATCCGAGACCAAAAACGGAGCTTTGATCGGTGCTTGGGTCCATTCTTCTTGAAAGAACAATACCCATTCTACATTTTCAGTCCGTCCCCATACCAACAACTCTTCTGGCTCAATAAAGGTTGGCACATCAAACCATGAATGTAAGGTGTAGGGATTGCGGTCTCTACGCAACCAACAGGCAGGAACATTGTCCAACAGTAACGGTTGAGAAGGGTCTAGATGTTC
>CAKZLX010000308.1 GCA_937127265.1 uncultured Pseudomonadota bacterium | reverse complement strand
CCCCAAAACCCCAAAACCCCGCGTATTTGAAATTATTATAATTGAAAGTAATTCTAATTTTATTATAAGACATTTCTCATCTCAAAGTTTTATTCCACCTTTGACTATGAGGGCCAGGTATAAATTCTTACTATTTTTTACTTTATCTAGGTTACTATTTGTTGTTATTGTTAAATTTAGATGATCTTAATTCTTTGAGCTCTTTGAAGCTCTCAAATAATTTCCAAAAGCATATAGTCTCATCTGCACCGATCGTCACACAGGTTGAGGAGTCCGGAGATATAATTGAGTCTAAAATTGAGTCCTGATGAGCATACTATCTATCATACAATTTTGAGAACCAAAAATCAACATGTGTGACGGGCAGTTCATCGGTTTCAACCCGAAAGTTCTACAACAGTCTGTGTGGTCACCAGTTTCAGAGTGCTCTGCACCATCCTCTGGCTCTTCTTGAAAAGAGAACATATTGTCGCTGTAATGCTCCCAGTGTCCACTGGTTTCCCACAGTTTTTTATCAAACAATAGCGGTGTTTTTACCGAGACGTAGCCACTTTTGTCGACCAATAAGTCTCGCATTCCACGAGAGAGTTTTTGGTAAATGTGCTCACCTTTTGGCAACCAAAATGGTGCCCCTGGAGCAAATGGGTGAAACATGAACAAGCCCAACTCTTTACCCAATTTGCGGTGATCACGCTTTTTGGCTTCTTCAAGACGGAACAAATAGGCGTCCAATTCTTCTTTGGTTGGCCAAACAGTTCCATACACCCGTTGCAATTGTTCTCGTTCGGCATCTCCACGCCAGTATGCACCCGATACTTTCAACAATTTGAAGTGTTTACAATCTTTGGTGCGGTGGACATGTGGACCACGACACAAATCTAAGAACTCCGAGCCATCTCGGTTTTTATTCTTATAAATGTGTACTTCTTCAGCACCCAGCCCTTCAATCAGTTCAATCTTGTACTTTTGGCCGGTTTCACCGAAGTATGCCAAGGCCTTTTCACTAGACCAAACTTCATGTTCAAAGACCTGTCCTTGCTTCACGATTTTCTTCATTTGCTTTTCGATGGCTTTCAACGACTCTTCGCTTAAAGTATCGTCAATATCGATATCGTAATAAAACCCGTCAGTAATTGCAGGACCGATTGCCAATTTGGCTTCAGGATAGACCTTCATAATAGCCTGTGCCATGACGTGTGCCGTAGAATGGCGCAAACAGTGCAACTGATATTCTTCGTCAGAAGCAAACGCTTCTCTACCTTGTTCGTGATCTTCCATGAGACCTCCTTACTTTTGGGCAATTCTTTATCTAGAACCAGCCAAAATCTAACCGATCTCACCGAAAATGTCTAGCCTATCACCCAACAGATGTTGATGATGTGTCGTCCTTGGGAAATAGTTTCAACATCCCCACCAAAGCAACGACATACAGACCTATCAGTACACTACTCGGTCCACCTGAGATGACACAGACCAACCCAAGGACTACTCCCGCCTCAATCAGTGCCCACTGGACAATTCGTTGCGTCTGTCTTTGAGCAAATGAAGCATCCTCCGATACTTTGATGACTTGTGGAATTCCAAAAACACCGAAAGCAATCTGCCCCAACCCAATGGCAAACAATATCGCTGGCGTACCACTCTCAATGTATTCAGGTGAAGGTGCTTCAGGCCCCATCGCCCCAGACAACCCCAACCCCAAATAAATCAATTGTGAAAAGACTAATGCACCCCAAATAATTCGTTGAACAAATAGTGGCCCTTGATTCTCTGCCATATATCCTCCTAAAATTGTCATCGTTGATACAGATTTCACAAGTTAGGATACACTAGATGAGAGCAAATGGTACCCATTAAAAATGGAGAGAGAATGAACAGACGAGAATGGCTAAAAATACTTGGTCTCAGTGGTGCGGCCTTGGCAACCGGTTGTGGCGATAAATCTGGTGGGTCAACGGCTTCTAGTTCAACCAAAAAAGTGCGCTGGCGATTGGCATCAAGTTTCCCTCGTTCCTTGGACACCCTTTTCGGTTCGGCGGAAATCTTAGCCGATCGCGTACGGGCAATGACCAATGGCAATTTTGATATACGGGTCTATCCCGGTGGTGAATTGGCTGGCTCTTTGGAAGTACTTGACTCAGTACAGCAAGGTTCGGTACAGGTTGGGCACAGTGCCAGTTATTACTACATCGGTAAAAATCCCGCCTTGGCCTTTGAATGTTGTGTCCCCTTCGGAATGACCGCCAGACAACAAGCCGCCTGGTTACACCAAGGTGGTGGCTTGGAACTCTCGCGGAAACTGTTTGCAGACTTCAACGTGATCAACTTTCCTGCTGGCAACACCGGTGTACAGATGGGTGGATGGTTCAAACGTGAAATCAATTCCCTTGCGGACATGCAGGGTCTCAAAATGCGGATTCCAGGGATGGGTGGAAAGGTGATGGACACCCTTGGGGTGGCTGTACAAACTATCGCTGGCGGAGAAATCTACACCGCTTTGGAACGTGGTGCGATTGATGCAACCGAATGGGTTGGTCCCTATGATGATGAAAAATTGGGGTTCCACAAAGTGGCTCGCTTCTATTATTATCCCGGCTGGTGGGAACCAGGACCCTCTCTCTCATTTTACGTCAACCAAACGGCTTGGGACTCACTGCCCAAAGAATACCAAGAAATCTTTACCGCTGCCGCCAAAGAAGCCGAACTGATGACCCAAGCCCGTTATGACGTGCAAAACCCGCAAGCATTGGAACGATTATTGGCTGCCGGTGTACAAACCCGTCCGTTTGCCCAAGACATTTTAACCAAAGCCCACAGCAATGCCGTGCAAATGTATGAAGAGTTGGCCGCATCCGATCCAGAGTACCGTAAAATCTACACGGAATGGAAGAAGGCTCGCGATGCTTCTTTTCGATGGTTTGGAACCGCTGAAGCCGCCTATGCCAACTTCAGTTTTGTCAAATAACCTACCTTTTTTGTACACCCTGCAACCAATCTGCAACCACATCCTCTCGGTGCTCTCCTAATGCAGGGGGGCGTCTTGGAGCGATTGGCAATTCTCCGTCCAGTCGATAGGAGCCCACCAAACTTTTCACCGTAGACTGACCGTCGGGATGCTGATGTTCAGCCCAGGTTGCCTGTTCTAAGGCTTCGGGAACGGTGGCAACAATATCTGCTGGCACACCGTGCTGTTGGAGGATTTCTCGCCAAGCCAGTTTGGTCTTGCTACGGAATATCGGTTCAATCAGTTCATCTATCAAATCGCGATGAGCCACCCGTTGGACATTGGTGGCAAAACGAACATCTTCTGCCCATTCAGGATGTTCAAGCGCCTTGGCTAAAGATGCAAACAAGCGATCATTTCCCACACAGATTGTCAAATAGCCATCAGAGCAAGCATAGGGCTGAAAGGGGTGAATAGAAGGATGACCATTGCCACGACGTTTGGGGTCTTGACCACCATTGACCAATGCCGAAGCGTGATAGGTCAATAACGAAAGCATCCCGTCCATCATCGATACATCGACCAATCCTCCTTTTCCCGTGCGTTCACGTCGAAAGAGTGCGGCTAAAATCCCTTGCACCACATTTTGCCCAGCGATCAAATCGGCTATTGAAGCCCCACACTTAAACGGTTCACCATCTACTGGGCCTGTGATCGACGGAATACCGGACAACCCCTGCATCATCAAATCATACCCTGGCTTATCAGGATGTGCCTGACCGTAACCACTCAACGAACAATAGACCAAACCTGGATTATCTTGAGACAATTCAGCATACCCAAGCCCTAGTTTTTTCATTACACCGGGACGAAAGTTCTCTACCACCACATCAGAAACTGCAATCAACTGTTTGACCAAAGCAATGTCTTCCGGTTTCTTCAAATCCAGAGCAATACTTCTTTTGCCCCGATTGATGCTCACAAAATAGGTACTCACATCACGCACAAAGGGTGGACCAAACGAACGGGTATCATCCCCATAGTCAGGATGCTCAATTTTTACCACATCAGCACCCAAGTCTGCCAGTTGCATCGTGCCATAGGGAGCAGACAACACCCGACCAAAATCGACAACCCGTATTCCTTCTAAAGGCAACATCCTTTCCTCCGATATACCAATCCAGTGTTACACTATAAGATATACTGACCTTCGACGAGGGAAAATATGTCAGCAAATCGATCCAGCACCCGATCTAGCATTTTACGCACCGCCAAAAGACTGTTTGGCATGACCGGATATCAAGGAACTACATTGGATGAAGTGGCCAAATTTGCGGGTATGTCAGCCTCTACTATGCGCAATCACTTTGAAAACAAAGAAAGTTTGTTACTGGAAACCCAACGAACCATCTTTCGAGAATTACATGCGCGTATTACCGCACAATCTTCTCAATCAAAGAAACCCACCCAAAATGCATTGGACGCACTTGATTCGATGTGGTCGACCATCCAAGATATGAAATCGTCTGCCCCTTTTATCGTAGAAACCCTGATGATGCGTGGTGGCAAGGGTGATATTCATCAACAAATCCGTACCTTTTACAAAGAATCCACCAACCTCTTGGAAGATGGTATTCGCACTGTGTTTGCTGATAAACTGTCTGAACTGGTGATCTCTCCTGAACGAATGGCGGTGCTACTACGGGTTTTACTCTCGGGATTGGTAGTGGAAATGGCCGGTGCCACCACCGATGCTGAACAACAAGAATTACAACAAGCCTACCGTGATATTCGCACCCTATTTGGAGAGTTTGTGGTCATGTCCAATGAGTGGGATGTCGATGAACAGACCGATTCAGTCCCTCTACCTTGGTAACCCCGTCTAATTGGCAACAGCAGTATCTGAAATTAGCCAGGTCACCAATTCTGGAAACATCGCTACAGCCAATAACGCCACGACTTGAATACCAATGAACGGCAAAGCTCCCTTATATATGTCGGTGGTCTTCACCTCTTCGGGTGCCACACCACGTAAATAGAACAACGAAAAGCCAAACGGTGGCGTTAAAAAGGATGTCTGCAAGTTCATCGCCATCAATACCGCAAACCAGACCAAATCAATCCCCAACAGTTTGGCTGCTGGAACCAACAGTGGCAACAAAATGAAGGCAATCTCGAAGAAGTCGATGAAGAAGCCCAAGATAAAGATAATCAGTTGGCTAATCGCAATGAAACCCCACTTGCCACCAGGTAGGTTAACCAATAAGTCTTCGATCCAGATATCCCCATATAAACCTCGAAAGACCAGTGTAAAAGCGGTCGAACCAATCAACAGAAAAATCACCATCGTGGTCAATTGCACCGTATCATCAAGAGCCTCTTCCAGATTATCTTTACTCAATCGTCCATTCATCCAAGCCAACAACATCGCCCCAACAGCCCCCAAAGCCCCTGCTTCTGTCGGGGTAGCAACGCCCATAAAGATCGATCCCAAGACCACCAAAATCAAAAACAAAGGCGGCAACAAAGCTTTGATGACCCTGGATAAAAGCGATTGCCCCTCGATTTGACGGGCTTCAATCGGCAACGCCGGTGCAGACTCTGGTTTCAACCAAGCCACTACCAACACATAGAGTGCATAGAGTCCGGCTAAACCGACTCCTGGTGTCAACGCCCCCAAGAACAAATCCCCAACCGAAATCCCCATCTGATCGGCTAAAACCACCAACACCACACTGGGTGGAATAATTTGTCCCAAGGTACCACTGGCACTGATTACTCCAGCGGTTAACTCTTTGGAATAACCGTAACGCAACATCACCGGCATCGATATCATCCCCATCGCTACGACTGATGCACCAACAACACCCGTCGCGGCAGCCAGCAAAGCACCAACAAACACCACCGCCAGTGCCAAGCCACCACGAAATCGACCAAAGAGGGTTCCAATCGTCAACAACAAATCTTCGGCCAGCTTGGACTTTTCTAACAGCGTGCCCATCAACACAAAAAACGGAACCGCCAGCAACACATAATTGGACATGACCGAGAAAATGCGTTGTGGAAAGAACTGTAAGAAGTTGAGATCAAACAAGTCCACATAAATACCAATCATCCCGTAAATTACAGCGACACCACCCAAGGAAAAGGCCACTGGATATCCAGAAAAGATACATAAAAATGCGGTACAAAACATCAATGGAGCCAACCAATCTTCAATCATGCTTAACCTCCCCTTTGACCAAACCAAACGTCCAGACCAAACACTGAATCAACAACAGCAAAAACCCCAATGGTATCAGTGTCTTTACAGGGTATCGTGGCAATCCCCCAGCATCAGGTGACATTTCAGCAATCGACCACGAGTTGGTCACAAAATCAACACTGCTCCACAGCCCCAAAAGACAGAACGGAATGGCAAAAATCAGTGTTCCTACCAGATTCAACCATCGTTGCTTTGAGGGGGTAAACCGGCTATATAAAACGTCAACGCGGACATGTTTATCCTTAAACAACGTGTACCCTGCGCCAAGTAAAAAAATGGTGCTAAATAAATACCACTGGCCTTCCAAAAATGCATTGGAACTCCAAACCTGACCTGTAAACCGCGAGGAATACCGTAAGATTGCGTTCAAAGCCCCCAAAATGGTCATCGCAAACAATGTCCATGCACACACTTTAGACAATATCGTGTAAAATTTGTCCATTGTCCTTTGTCTCCACAATTCGTGATTATACCTATTGTATTCCTTATCCTTTAAGACCCCATTTATCCCACTTCAAATCTATGCTGAAAAAAATCCTCCTTGACCAAGAACGAATCCTTGTCCATGATCAACTCTCTTACATGGCTGGGCCGGTTCAAATTACATCCGAGGTCATCTTGACCAACCATCGTATCTTGGTATTACCACATGCAAAGTGGACTGAATCACTAGGGTACCAACGCAAAAACATTATTTGGGACGATGTACGATCTGTTAGCCTCAGTAAACTGGATAAAAATCTACAAATCGAAACCAAGACACAGACCATATCGTTGTGGGGTCGTGGGGCCAAACGGTTATTTGGTTGGATTGAGAAATGGCGACAAAGCGACTTTGCTTTGGATACTGCTTGGTCCATTTTGGAAAAAAGACAGATTGTGCTTTGCGAAGACATTTTGGTCTCAACCGGTATTGGTTTGGCGATGAATGGTGACATCCATCTCACCCGTCGTGGTTTTTCTTTGGGATATCAAGGACTCGAGTGGCACGAGAAAGAATTTCAGTGGTCAGACCTCAGTGGTTTACAATACACTTCCATGTCTCAAAAATTACGGTTTACCACCAAAGATGACACCATCACCGTTCAAGGGAACCAAGCCCAACTGCTACACCACATCCTCAATGTCTTCAGTAATGATGATATTTTTGTCGACTGTTTGTGGCAAGGGTCTTGGGAGGGTAAACAATCCAATTCAGGATTCATCATGCTCGGCCAACAGGGGTTATATCTCTTCCCCTGTAATCGTCAGGCCTCTCTGACCAATAAACCCTATATAAAAATCCCCTGTCAGAAAATCCAGCACTTTGAAAAAGTGGAAAACACCCTCAAAGTCTTTACCTCCAAAGGCCAGGTTTGGGACATCTCCATCTCGATGCCCAGTTTGTGGATGGGGTACATGACACGGATGTTGCTCTATTTTTGGGATAGTCGACCAGAATTGCGCAATCAACAATTGATGTGTGCCAAGATTCACAACCAAAAAGATGCCGTTACATTTGGACATATGACCGTTGGTCCCGAAATGATCACCTTTGAGCCCAACGGACTTCGCCCCAAAACAGAATTCTCCGCATTTGAAATCGTCAAACTCAACAAACGAAGTTCTCGACTCACCATCCAATATGATGTACGACCAGAAGGCTTTGAGTTTATTGACGAAGATCAAGTAGCCCAGATGGCTGAAAAAATTGAACCCAAACTGTCTCCGATGTCAGTTTCCTTCATTGGCAAAGTCGAACCAACAGACAGCATTATCGGCCATGTCAAACGACTGGGTGTATACATGGATGGCTCCCTATTGGTCAGTATCAACAACGCCACCGTCTATGAAGAAACTGGTGTCCTCAAGTTTCGAACCAAACGTTTTTCTGAACGGGTCTTCATCCCCCACAACATCCAAGTGGAAGTCGATATTATCTCCAGACGAGGACACTATGTGTTCTTTGCACAGGTCTTGGAAAACAATCTCAATTCACCAGATATCGATGGACAATACACCCTGCACATCCAACAAATCGGACATGTTCGCTTGATCAATCAACGGGCAGCATTTCGAGTCCCAACCAGTACACCGATTACCTTTACACTGGAAAACTGTCCTATTACACTGGATCGTAACACTGCACGAATGGTCGACTTATCATCAGGCGGTTGCCGATTAGAGTATGACGACTACATTGAAGAAATGGATGCTTTTCAATTGCAACAACCCCAAACCAATGTGATTGTCCACATTCCTTTGGAAAAGGTGGAACGAAAATCCAGGGGAAAATTTCACCAATTGGATAAGAAGAAGAAAATCATCGAACAGGTCCCTTTTCCAGCAAAAATTCGACGTTTGTTTCAACCAGAAGACAGCAACAAAGCCATCTTGGGATTGGAATTCTTGGAAAATACCCCCAGCAACGAACATCGACTGATGAAGAAAATCCTGTTGCTAGAACGGTTGTTGATTCAACGTCACAAAAGTATCGTTTTGAAAAGTGGAGATTAAACCCATCGCTCAATACATGGAAACAAGAATTTTCATAGCAAGGTTAATCGATCGGATAAATTGTATTTATTCACATAGTTGTCTATAAGAAAGTGTCACCCACATCAAGGAAGTCAGATCAATGTCTATTGAATTGCAAAAAAACGAAGAGGTCTTGGCCACAGATCTGGTCTTGCATTACAGTTCAAGTTTCTTTGCCCACAATGCTGATTGCTGGATTACCAACCAACGTATTGTTTTAGAGCCCAAAAGAGCCTTGGATAAACTCTCTGGGTCACGAGCTGAGGTGAGCCTTGAAACGATTGAAAAAGTTGATCAAAAGTCAGGAATGGTCAACATTCACCATACATCTGGAATCTTGCAAATGGGTGGCTCCGGAGCAGAACGGTTGGGAGAACGTATCCAACTCTTACTCGATACCAAGTCAGGTAAGAATACGACTGTTGATAAGGTCCTCTTTCAAGGTGATACCAACGTCTACATCAAAGGTCCCCTTAGCACCAAAGGAGAAATTATCCTCACCAACAAAGCATTAACAATTCGCACCACAACCGGTTTGGAAAGTTACATCTTTGACAAAAAAGAACTACATACACCCTTACTTGACATTCAACACTTGGAATTTTCCAATCTTGAACAAAAGTTAACGGTTGTCTCCGATCATGGATCCATCATTGTTGGTGGAAAAAATGCGGCTCGACTGAATACGACCCTGCGCAGTTTAGAGGGAACCGATGTCGATGAGTTAGAACATGTCGCCGTTGAACAATTGAGTGCTTTTGAAGCGATGCTGTATCGTGGGGCTTCAAAATCGGCGATCAATGGTGAACTGAGTTTTGCACCCAACCGACTGACATTTGCACCTCAAAACGTGTTGGATACCCTCACTGGGGCCCAATTACAAATCATTCCTTTCGATGAAATTCAAAAAATCAGTAAAAAAGGTCGATTGGAAATCACCACCTTAACCAGTAAATTGGTTTTTATGACCAATAAAGCAGCTGAGGTTTACGATATTCTCGAAAAGGAAATCCTCAAGGTCACTCGACCAAAACTCTTTACTGATGTTCGCTCTAAACTGTATTCCGAAGATTTAGCCTTTAGTGAAGTCAAAGAGTTGGAACTCCCCTTCAAACATTACAGTGAAGTACCAATCCTTTGCGATCAATGTACCATTCAAAAGAGTGAAGGCAGTTGTTATTTTGCCTATGTATTTGTGACTGAAGAAAAAACACGACTGTTAACCCCCAACAAACAATTATTGTGGGAGGGCAACAACGATACCATTGAGATTGTAGAAAATCGAATTCCATCAGATGCAGATATTCAAGTGAAAGCCAATGGACAACGAATCAAGTTTAAGCCCTATGCTGGACTGGACTTCCGCAATTTCTACATTCGAAAAGTAAAAGAAAGTCGCCCTTCAGAAGCAGAACAATTTTCCAAAGAAAACCAACCGGTACAACGAATTCTGGGAGCAACCAACCAAGTCGAAGTTTCCTACAATGGCAAGGTAATTCACACCTTTCTAGATACCCGTGTATCAGCTGAAAATCGTGGTATTAAGATTCAATCCGGTCAGATTAAAGATTTTGGGTTTCAAATCGGAGACAAATTACAAATCGAAATACCAAAGAAGGAAGGGCGCTATCGGTTTAGCAGTACAATAACCGAACAGTATTTGGAAGAATTAGATCCGGTAGGTCGACACTACATCACCTTTGCGATCCCAAGCAATATAGGCCTCACAAATGACCGTGGTGCCTATCGTGCGCCATTCGAGCAAGACATTGACATCGAAGTGATCAAAATTCCTGGTTACGATCCAACGCATGAAAGTCCCGTCGATTTTATAGACCAAGCGACTGCCTTACAGCAAGCCAGCATCCGACTATTGGACTTATCCGTGAGTGGCTGTGGCTTTCTAACCCAACGCACCATATTTGATTACAATGTTGATATTCACTGTTTGGCCTTCAAAGGTACACTGCAAGTGAATGGAGAAGATATCCCTTGGATAGCCATTCCCAAATATGAAGTCCCTTTTGCCCAAGACAAAGTTGAATACTTTAGGGTGGGCGCGCAGTTTATTGGCATGAACAACCTTGATCGTTCGATTATCAACCGTGCGGTTCTTAAAATTGAACGAGAACAATTGCGTAAAGAGAACGATAAAAAAGAGACTTGAGCGTACCGATACTCGACATTTTTCACTGTCAGAGCAAGTCCATAACGGAGCTCTTTTAGTGGGCAGCTTCCTCTGTAGCCGCTCCATGACCAGCAGTTTCGCCGTGTTCTCCATGATCACCAGCACTCATAAACAATGCGCCAATGAACACCGCACTGATGATGACAGTAATAATGGTCGCAATCCATCCTGGGTATTTATCCAATCCTGTGTACTCTGGTCCTGATACTGTTGAGCCCATAGAACATCTCCTTCCTATACGATTAATCAATGTTTATCGAATATCGTATTCGCATCGAAAAATCAATTCGATTGTGTAGTGCTTGGTTCATATCGTATAAAAGTCTCCAACAACACCCCATAATGATCCCACAACCATTGTGAATCTCTGTCATTGGCTTGATTGGGAATCTCTAAGGTAATAATCGGACACCCCATTTCCAC
Source organism: uncultured Pseudomonadota bacterium (assembly GCA_937127265.1). Classification (GTDB taxonomy): domain Bacteria; phylum Myxococcota_A; class UBA796; order UBA796; family UBA796; genus CAJWHX01. The sequence goes on along the minus strand of CAKZLX010000308.1, from coordinate 8,940 downwards.
GCCCACAAAGGTACCCAACGAGCCTGAACGACTACCAAGTCGATGTACTCGAATCCCTGAAATCTTCGACAAATGAGTGGCAAGGTCATCGGCCGGACCATCATAATCGATCCCTTTTAACGGTTGATGGATCGTCATGACCCTCTCTGGACGTATTTGCGTAAAGAAGTCCATCAACACAGCAGTTTCTGGTGCCACCAACGGTTGATCTCCATTGAACCACCCACGACCAAAGTTCTCTGTTGGAAAGTTTCGATTGATATCAACATTCTCTCGATTACCACGAATACCCTCAACAAACCCATCGGGATTGGCCAACTGAATAATATAAAGTGTACGACCTTCAAGCCAATTGGGGTGAGAGATCAGTTCATCAGTCAACAGATGCATCAAAGGCGTTCCGATCATTTCTGTACCATGAATTGTAGCCATCAAAACAACCTTTTCAGCACCGATACCAAACTGTTCAACAGCAATATTTCTACCTTGCTGTGTTTGCCCTATACTGTATTTAACTACCAATATTTCACCTGCAAATACAGGTACTTGTATAAAATGCTGAAAAAACAGTACCAAGAAACATGCCATGTTATCAGCCCATCTCCAAATCTTCCAAACGGTGTTCATAACCGGAGAGTGATTCCAAACCCTCAATCATCTTTTGGGGTGCAGTGGACAAGTCCAACACCTCTAATATTTGCTTACCTCGTAACCGCGCCACAATCGGACGTTGCTTGCCAGTTCGTCTACTAGACTGACCAATCACCAACACCGTCTCCTGCTCAACACGAATGAACGAGCCAATTGGAAAAGGTCCTTTATAACGAGCAAAAACCTGCATCAAAGATTGTAATTGTCCCGGCGTGTTCTGTATCAATTCCAGTATCAATTTTGGTAGTGGCACGTTGGGGGAACGATTCATTTCTCGATGGTATCGCATCACTGAAGCCAACACCAGACCCTGAATAGACGCCGACTTGCCCTCCAAAGCCGAAGCACTATCATGAAGCAACAACAGCATCCCCAAAGCAGACTCTCCCAGCCCATCAAACTCAAGGACCGGTTCAATTACCGAAAAAGGTTCTGTTTCTTTGGATAACCCCGATAGAATAGCAGCTAAGGACATCTCCAACATTTCGACGTTGTCTCGTTGCAAATAGGCACATAAGCCAATGACATCAATCGCCATGGCAACATGGGTTTGTGAGCGACTTCTGGGCTGATTGGGATCTCGAAAGGCACTCAACATTTGATACATCCCCGAAAAATTCTTCATATTATCGACAATCATCTGCAAAGAACGTCGAATTGGCAACAACGATGGACGCTCCCCTTGCTCGAACAACACATAGAGCTTATCCACAACGTCCAACAAACCAGCAATTAACCAAATTGCCATCTTGTTTGGGTCGAATCGAAAAGCGGCAGCTGCCGATCCAGCGCTCTTTTTCCCTGTGATTCCACCGTAACTCTCAGCTCCCATTACTTGAGCTTCTTTACGAATACAACGAGCCAAATCATTGATAAAGTTACGAATGTCATCTTTGGTCAAGGTGGAAACAAAGGTCAAATCATTCCACTGTACGCTTTCCAACAAACTACCAACATCTCTCGCACGCATGTATAACTGAACGTCTACTTTCATGAGATCGCCATTGATGAAAAACTCATCACTTCGCAAGGTTAACCGAATAGTGTTCACACCTTGAGAAAAACCTTTTGATAACGATTCATACAAGGCATCAATCTGCCGAACTACCGCGGTGTTGTTGCTATCGTAGAGTTTGACCACTGAACCAAGCGCATTCAAAGCCATAATAATATCGGCTGCTACCAATTGTAGATTTGTATTTTCCATATCTTACAAGACCTCTTTTATGCGTTGTTTAACTTCTGCAGGTAAAAACCAATTGCCTTTCAATCCCTGTAAAATGGACTTGGCATCATCAGTACCAATCTTGGCAAAAACATCGACCACCCACAATTGTTTCGTTGTTACACTTTTGTTGCGAACAATGTTTTTATCTTTTAAAATTTCACTTAAAAATTGAAATGTTGTTGGAAATGGATAGTTGTGCAAGACTGCAAAAAATTGTTCTTGTTCATCCATTGGTCGTTTGGGGAAAGTACTTTCTCTCATGACCCCCAACATCAGATTTCCCAATTCCTTATCGACCACCGAAGAACAGATTTGTAAAGCCAGCAATCTATTCTCCTGCTCTGGGTCCTTCAAGATTTTGCCTATTTGCTTGGAAGCACCCTCCAAGTATTGACCATTGATAGCCTCTAATGCTTTCAAACGAATCGAAGACAGTGAATGCGACAAACAAGAATACAAAGCCTCCAAAGCCTTTTGTGTCTGTACACTTCCTAATGCTTCAATAGATTCTAAAACAACTTCATCTTGATCACTATGTAAGCCTTGTACATAAAAAGACGTCATATCAACACTCGATGCCAACAGAACAGATTGCAATGTTGTCCGAGCCTCTCCAATCGCTATCTCTTGCAACAGCGCAATCAAACCATCCGCCGAGAACCCCTTGACTTGCACCATTTGTTTCAAGGTCTCTTCCAATCGTTGATAATGCTGACTGTACATTTCTTTTATTTGTAAGACATTTTCTTGGTTCATCAAAAACTGTAACAGTGTTTGGGCTTCTGTTACCCCCTTCACACACAACTGATTTAACCCATCGATCAAACCACATACTGCGTCGATATTTCCGGAAGCGACCATCGAGGAAAACAAATCCTTCACCAAAGGAATTTCTTTGTCTTTCTTTCGAGACAACTGCAATACAATCGCTAGAAAACGACCATAATCTCTCTCAGTAGACCATAGACCGTTGATTTGCTCGACCATGGGTTGAACATCTTTGGTAGCCGAACTCGGTGCTGAACACATTTGTACCCAATTGACCGAATCTTTACTGCGTAAAAGACGCATGTCCGACGAGGAGAACTGCATCGACTCGCCATCCCCCTCATTCAACATCGAGATGTCGCTCTGTTCAAGCAATTCAGACTCTTCTTCTCCAACCCCATCCATTTGCTCACCCAAAGAATCCACCGCGTAATATTGAATCCTGTCGAAACCCGCTTTCCACATCAAGGTCACGATGTCATCGTCCATCGCCGCAACATCCTCATTACAAATCATGGCAAAGGCACGCATATCCGACTCATCAACACCTTGTTGAAAGGTCAATTCTCGAACCCCATCACGATACATTTGGAAGATGTATTTGGCGACTTTTCCATCTTCAGACAATGGCTTATCAAAACAAATCGGGCCAATCGGACTAATTTTTACTGTTGAATCCTTACGCAACAAAAGTTTGTCCGCTCGTTTCATCAATTCGGCCAATAGACGATCAACCAAGCCACCTTTGCCTTGATATAACTGCATCCCACGGATTAATTTATCCAATGCCACATAGAACTCCTGGGTCAAACCCCACAGTTCTTTTTCCTCTGGTGTCATTTTTTCATCCATATCACCCTCTGATTTTTCCTGTTTTATTGGAATATCTTATCAAAATACAGTATTGTCAAGACAAAGAACTTTGTGTTTTATTGAACTTCTACCATGAGACATGCCATGTTTAAACTGTTGATCAAAGTAAGCAACCAACAAAAACAAATCTTTTCCTTTGGAACCAGTATCATGATTGGACGTGAGGATCAGTGCAACCTGGTACTTCCAGACCCATCGATTTCTAGACAACATGCCCAAATCCATATCATTGGAGAAGAGGTTATCGCCGAAGACCTCGGTTCTCAAAATGGAATTGTTGTTGACGGTCAACGTCTGCGCGAGGGGCAACGGATGCCTATGAAATCAAAATCAGAAATGCAATTGGGTAAGTTTACCTTGGTACTACTAACCGATTCTGTCGATGACAAATTTTACCGTGGTAGATCTATCTCCTATTTGCCAGAATATGACCCTGCTAAACTGCTTGACAATCCTCCTCAAGATGAAACATTGCAACTTTCTGCACGAGAGGCCACCTCGATTTTACGAGAGCAAAACTTACTAAACAATGCTTGCATCGTCGATGAAAGTGGTAAACGAACCTTCCCCGAAACAAATTCTGTTACGATTGGTACCGCTGCCACCATCAAGGCCAAAGGAATGTTTACCAGCAAAATTGCCGCTGAAATCACTTGGAATGGAAAAGCACATGTCATTACCAAAAAAGGTGGTTTCATGTGCACCGTAAAAGTGAACGACAATGCGGTATCGGAACACACTCTCACCATTAACGACCGTATCCTGGTTGGTGGCAGTTCGTTTCAATATGTTTTACACTCTGACAAACCAGCAAGAGACTTCCCATGCTAACCGCTATTCTACTGGTGTTTCAAATTGTTTCAGCAAAAGAGTTGGCCGGTATCACCATGCCAGAGACAATTTCTCTCAATAATGAAACATTAATTCTCAATGGAATGGGACTGCGTGAAAAGTATTGGATTGATATTTATGTCGCCGGACTTTACCTTCCAACAAAAATGATGGATGGACAAAGTATCATAAGTGCCAATGTTTCAAAAAGAGTCGAAATTGAATTCATCTACTCTGACGTTCCAAAAGCAAAAATGATCGCCGTTTTGGACGAAAACATCGCCAACAACCCACAATTTTCTGCAGAAACGGTAGCATCGATTCGAAAATGTGGCTCATGGATGCAAGATTTTACCACAGGAGACGTGGCGAGATTCGACTACAATCCAAACAACCAAACCACAACCATTTACATAAATGGATCCGTTCGTGGTGCGATTACCAGCAAAGAATTTATGGAAGCCATCTTTGCCATGTACGTTGGTAAGTACCCGGCAACCCAGGCCTTAAAGGATGGTCTACTGGGTAAATGAATCCAACTAGGAAAAATACCTAACTAGGAATTAGCCAATTCCAACTGAACCAAACGCATAAAATCTTGAGCATTGGTGACCACCCCAAAGGCTTGATGGGTTCCGCGGTCTTTTAATTTTGACACCACAAATTCAGTTTGATCAACACAGATGGTGGTAATTTCACGTATGGTGCCATCCTCAGACTGATGATAGGTCGAAAGCATATTTCCAACCGCAATAGAATGAAGGGCTGTGGCAACCATCACTACCATCGTCGCTTTGTTGGTGTGTTCGCGCATCGCCGCTTGTGCTTCCAAAGCATCGGTGATCGTATCGGGCAATGGACCATCATCTCGAATTGAACCAGCCAAAACAAATGGAACATCATGTTTCACAAGTGCGCGCATGATTCCAGAAGATACCGTTCCCGAATTGACCAAGGCATCAATCGAACCTGCTTTTTTAACTTCATTGATCGCCCGCATATGACAGGCGTGTCCAGCGGCAACACCAGTTCCATCGGCTTTCATTCCCAACGTTGATCCATACAGTGCCGCCTCAATATCGTGTACTGCGACTGCGTTACCAGCCAGCACACAGTGCGCATATCCGTTGGAAATCAACCATTCCATTGCTTCCCGACCACGGGCATGAACCAAAGCAGGACCGATCACCCAAATGATATAGCCATCTTTGTTGTCTTTAAAAGACTGAATAATCGCACCGTAATCTACAGGCTTTTCACGACTGACTTCTGAACTCATAAAGGAAAAAGCCTCTTCCTCACTGGTTTCAGTTTCAAAACCCTTGGTCCAGACGAACACACCATCGGAACCATCCTCATGTTGAGCGACCGCCACCAAGTCACCCTCTTCAATCAATCGAAACTCTTTAATTATCAGTCGATCAGTGTTTGGATCATATACAAGATGTGAGTCCATACGTGGTTTTTCAGGAAGACGCCAAGTTCCATTGATTTTAACATACGTTGGAAAATTGGTGGTTGAAGTAAAACCATCTGGCAACGTTGCCTTCTTTGGCGCCAAAGAAAACTGGCAATCAGGTACATTATCTAGGCCAAGAGTGGTAAAATCAGGTGCACAATAGGTCATTGAAGCCTCCAAAACATTTTATTGATAACCTAACCTATCTGATTATTCATTGATTCAAACAACATCTATACTTGGACAGAGTTTGTCCAAAAGCAAATCGTAAAGATGATATAATTGGATGATAGGAGATGCTTATGCTACACCCCACAATGCCGCTTGAATCCTTGTACTCTTGGGCAAAAGAACATGCTGTTGATTACGCGCTATCATATCCTGCTAAAATGCTTCTGGTGCCAACATCAAAAATACACACCAACTGGCTGTGGGTACATCAACAAAGCAATACCACCATCCAAGAAATCATTACGCGTCCAACCGCTCACACCCTAGAAGAAGCCAGTCCCTCTACTGCCCCATTGGAGTTTCAACAAGCGGCCATTCACTATTTGGAAGAAACAGTCAAAAATAGCCAACAAGCACTGGAGGATGAGGTTCACTTACTCGCCAAACAACCTCCCTCCAATCCTATACTGAAGAAAATACTTGAACAGGCTTTACAACAACGAGCCCGACTGCGTCAAAGTATCAGCCCTCGTTCCAAAAAAGATCGACGTACCCAAAAACTTTGGCTGGATGTAAAACACCAACGTCTTCAATACAAAGAAGAAACGATTGCTTGGTGTGGAGAAGGCAACTGGGCAGAACTCTTTATTTATCTAGATGGTCGTCAGAGGATGGTCACCTGTAACTGTCTCAATGGAAAACAGGGTCGATGTAGACTTGGATTATCAGCAATTGATCAAACAATTGAGATGCTTACTGATTCGATGCACCTGCCAATGCATACCAGAATCATCAAAGAATTAGGTACACCAAAATGGGAACGTGACCTTCAACTGCTTGACCCCATTCTTGAAAGTGCCGAACTCTGTCGACCTGGAGAATCTCTGGGTTGGAGAATCAAAGAAACCAAACAGGGGATTGAACTTGAAAGTGTTTGGTGTATTCAAACGAAAAGTGGGTGGAAACATCGAAAGGCTAATATCGATGACATTATCCAACACGGCGGATATTTTGAACATCGTCATGACGATTTAATCGCTAACCTCGTACAAGGGTTCAACCCAAAACTGTTATCAAATATTATGCTGTTATTGCAAGATCATCCTCGTTTCTTTGTGGGCACAAAATCAAACAACATTGGCAATATCGAACTCATAGAACCATCACTGCATCTACAGCAGATGCCTGTTGGTGTTGAGTGGAAAATTATGATCAAAGATGTAGAAATTTTTCCAAAAGATTTTGAAACCAGACACTATACGCTGATGTCATGGTTTGAATTTTCTGAAGACACTTTCCGTTATGCAAAATTAAACAATAAAATTAAAGTACTTATAGAAAAATTATCTCACACAAACAAAATCATCCCCAATGATGCAATAACAGCGCTATTCCAGAGATTATCTAAAATCGAACAAATCCTACCACTTCACCTAGATCCACAATTACTTGGTGAATCAATACAACCTGACAATCGTCCTACCATTCGAGTAACGAGTACTGGACAACAAAATCTCCGTTTAGAATTTGTTGTGAAGCCAACACAGCAAAAAAGTTACCAAATTGGAACTGGTATCGAAACAATCTACCTATTTAACCAAGAAAATCAGTCATTTGGGTATTGCAGCAGAAATTTATCCGAAGAAATTCACCAAGCGGACAGGTTGCGCTCCACCCTGCATTTACCATACAAAGACAATTATCAATGGACCGTAACCACAGCCTCTGAAATCTTTGAAACTCTATTGATCCTTCAACGTCTACCACCGGCACATCACCAACGTATTGAGTGGCTTTCTAATCAGCCCATCATTCAACACACTTCTCTAGAACATCTGAGTATTGATGTTTTGAACACGGAACAGACCCTAGAGTTACAAGGTGGAATCACTATTGAAGATACACACCTGAATCTCTGGGACATACTGCCAGCAATTCGCCAAAACAACCCCTATTTACTAGTAAAAGGACACATTTGGTATAGCATCGCCAAAGATTTTAGAGACCGTTTGAGAACACTTGCTGACATTATTCAACCACAAGAAGAACACCTTTATGTCCGAGACAGTCACATCATTACCCTCAACAATATTTTACAAACTGAAGATACCGAATCACCACTGGTTCTTAAAGAAAAATTACGCAACATTCAACCTATTATTTTGAGCGATCAATCATTCCACTATACCTTACGACCATACCAAATAGAAGGTGTCAAGTGGATGCTGAATTTGAAGCAATGGACCTCAGGATGTATTCTCGCCGATGAAATGGGTCTAGGAAAAACAATACAGGTTATAAATTTTCTTCATGAAATACAAGATAATAGTCAAAAAAAGACTTTGGTAATTGCACCTAAAAGTACTCATGGACATTGGATGAAAGAGTTGACAACCTGTTTGGAAGATTGGACCATCATTCAATACTCAGGCCCAGAAAGAGTTGAATTATTACAATCACCTTTTTCCAAACAGTGTTTAATTATGACCTATGACGTCATGGTTCGCGATATTGAATATTTACTACAAGAATCCTACGCAACCATCATTTTTGACGAAGCGCAATATCTCAAGAATCCACAAGCTTCAAGATTTAAATCAGCCAATCTATTACAGGCAGACTTCTCGCTTGCTTTAACAGGAACTCCCATCGAAAATTCTCTCTTGGATTTATGGTCAATTTTTCAAATTGTATTACCAAAACACCTTGGTTCTTGGGGGCAATTCAAAAAACGATTTATCGTACCAATCGAAGCCGGTAATCGATATCGATTAGAAGATCTCAAAAAAATCATCAAACCATTCCTACTCAGAAGACAAAAAGAAGACGTTGCACTTGATCTTCCCCACCCATTGGAGGTACATGCATTCATTTCACTGTCACCCTTTGAACAAGATACCGCTGACCACCGTAACATTCCAGCCACAAACATCCTTCGCGAACATCCACAACACGCCAA
>CAKZLX010000307.1 GCA_937127265.1 uncultured Pseudomonadota bacterium | reverse complement strand
GGTTGAGAATTTGTGCCTGTCGGATACAAGGTAAAGTGGAGACTTGAATCAATCAAACGAAGGTGGACAGATGTGTGGAATTGTTGGGGTGATACATACCACCTCTACATCACAGAAAGAATGTTGGGTGACAGAAGTTGCTTTCAATGCCTTATTGGCCTTGCAACATCGCGGTCAAGATGCGGCTGGAATCATGACATCTCACCCAGAGCAACCTTTTTCAATGCACAAAGAGTTGGGCTTTGTCTCCGATGTATTCGATCGAGAGACGATTTCTAGTTTACAAGGAACAATGGCTCTTGGGCACACTCGATATGCCACAACCGGTCAAAATACATTGGCGGATACCCAACCACTACATATTTCACAATCGGTGGGAATGGTACACAACGGAAATTTGGTCAACTATCACCTGCTCAGACGAGAGATTGAATCCAATGGGGGGCATTTGACCACCTCCAATGATGTTGAAGTGTTGCTTCATTTGTGGACGCATACGCTTGAGGCTGAAAGAGGTTCGCTAACCAAGGCAGTGATCAAAGCCACCCAAACCATATTTGAAACTGTGGATGGTGCCTACTCGGTGGTGGGGATGATGCCCAAACTGGGTCTATTTGCCTTTCGCGATCCCTTCGGTATTCGTCCCTTGGTTCTCGGTACGGATGACAAAGGGAATTATTGTTTTGCTTCGGAAACCAGTGCCTTGCATTATGTTGGTTTTCGTTTGTTGCGCGAGGTGAAGGCCGGTGAATTGGTCACGATATCACCCATTGGAGAGATCGCCTATCATCAGGTGCAAATAGAGAAAGTTACTGCTCCCTGTATGTTTGAGTGGGTATACTTTTCGGGCGCCGACAGTACCTTGGAAGGTTTATCGGTCTATCAAACCCGTCTTGCCTTGGGGAGAGGATTGGCTCCTGCTATACGTTCACTCATTCGAAACAATATTGTTTCGGTTGGTGTAGTGGCTCCGATTCCCGATACAGCACGTCCTGCAGCGATTGCCCTCTCGGAAGAACTATCGATACCATATCGCGAGATATTCCTGAAAAATCAGTACCAGCGTAGTTTTATACTCCCGCACCAGCAAGATCGAGAACGAGCGGTACAGTTGAAAGTATCGCCTATTTTCTCTGAAATTGAAGGAAAGGACATCTTGTTGGTGGATGATAGTATTGTTCGGGGCACAACCATTCAAACGATTGTGCGGACCTTGAAAGAATGTGGTGCCAATCGCATCTCGGTGGCGGTTGCTTGTCCTCCGATTCAGCACTCTTGTCATTATGGCATTGATTTGCCCGATGCCTCGACGTTGTTGTCTGTACAGAAAACAGCCGATCAGATTGCACAATGGTTGGAGGTTGATGCAGTGGTGTTTTTGGAAGTAGAGGATCTACGGAGGGCATTGGGTCATCGTAATATTTGCAGGGGGTGTTTGGATGGACAATACCCAACACCATTGTGTGGCAAGACTGAGTTCACCCAACATCGTGTAGCCAAATAAAGGAATAATCGAATGGTTCATACAGTGTTGTTGGTTGGCGGTGGTGGCCGTGAGGATGTTTTGGCTTGGAAACTGTCTCAGTCTTCAAAGGTGAAACAAGTGTTGGTTGTACAAGGGAATCCACTAATGGAGCGTCATTCAAAAGTGGTCGTGTTACGGTCTGAAACATCTGTGATGGGGATTGTTTCGATAGCCAAAAGCAGACAGGTATCCTTGGTGGTGATTGGACCAGAGCAGTGGATTGTGGATGGTTTATCGGATGCGTTACGTAGAGAAGGGATTCTGGTTTGTGCGCCCAGTTTGAGAGCTGCCCAATTAGAGTCGTCAAAAATCTATTCCAAGGAGTTCATGCGAGAATTTGGGATTCCCACTCCGGAGAGTACGGCTTGCTACAATTACCAATCTGCTCTTGAAACGCTTTCCAATTGGCCAAAAGAGCAGGGTGTAGTGGTCAAGGTGGATGGTTTGGCCGGTGGTAAAGGTGTAATTGTTTGTGACTCTCTGTCCGATGCTGAAACGGCTTTGTTTCAGTTTATGCAAGATGCGACTATCAAAGTGAAAACCAATCGGGTATTGCTTGAACAACGTCTATTTGGAAAAGAGGTGTCGGCGTTTGCTCTTTTGGATGGAGATACCTATCGCATTTTGGGATACGCCTGCGATCACAAACCGGTGTATGATCAAAATAAGGGACCAAATACTGGCGGGATGGGTACCTACACCCCTGAAAATTGGCCGACTGCTCAACAGCGAAAACAGATCGATTCGTTGTTTCAGAAGGTTGTTGAAGGAATGAAAGCACGCGGACATCACTATGTGGGTATACTCTTTGCAGGACTGATGATTGATGGGGACATCGTGCACGTTTTAGAGTTTAATGTGCGAATGGGAGATCCAGAAGCCCAAGTGGTATTGCCGACACTCGATGAGGATTTGTTTGGCTTATTGTGGGATACCGTCAATGGGGATCTGAAACAGTGGCCGCTGGAATTGAGAACCAAAGGATTTGCCACCCATGTGGTCATGACCTCTCGGGGTTATCCAAGTATTGGTGAGCAACCGGTTGAAACTGGTTTTCCGATTGTCTTTTCGGACAAGGTCGACCAAAGGCAGTTACAATCTGAAACAGGGAGTTTCATGGTTGGTGGCGTTCAGCAACAGGGTGGCCATCTCATCACCTCAGGTGG
>CAKZLX010000306.1 GCA_937127265.1 uncultured Pseudomonadota bacterium | reverse complement strand
AATTACTGCAGGAACAACACCTGTTTGACGCAATTTACGAGCAACGCCTTTTCCTGTCTTATCGCGACTTGCAACAGACATTTCAATTGTAGACATGGGCACTCCATTCTATTTGTCATTCATATTGATAGAAAATTTTGTGCCGTCCATTAGCAAACTAAGATGTGCGATTAAGTCAGTGCCGTTTGCCATGGACTTTGGACCCCCTAACAAAAAGGATCGACAAACAAGACTAAATCTCACGTGATATAACACAACGTCTATTTTTCGTCAATGTGACAATCTCGGTTCAACAACTGGAAGGTTAACGATGCATTGTTAAACTTGAACTTCGAGCCTCATCAAAGACTTTGGAGATAGACTGTTTACGGAAGATACAATCAATTGCAGTGGCAAACATGTGGTCTTGACTGATAACTTCGATTTTAGAGCACTCTTGTTGATCGGGTCGCAAGGGGATCGTATCGGAAACAAACAATGTGGTAATCATAGAGGCTTCCAGTTTTTCTACGACCGTCTTCAACCCTGAGTCTGCATCTAATTTATCGGACATGACCGGATGCGTACAAAAGGCATAGATTTCTTTGGCACCTTCTTTATACAAAGCACCAGCGCCTTTACACAAAGTTCCAGCCGTATCAACCAAGTCGTCCACAATAATGACTGTCTTGTCTTTTACATCACCAATCACGTGCATCGGTTTCGATTCATTAGCGACTTTGCGTTCCTTATCAATGATGGCCAAGCCAACAGTTTGACGCAGAATCCGTTTCTTAGAAGTGACACCATCCACCATCGTTTCAACAAACTCTTGATTTTCAGGAAAGTATCGCTCCAGTGTTTCAATAAATTTACGGGCTCGTTCGGCACCACCAACATCTGGAGATACCACCATTAAGTTTTGTCGTTGTGCTGGTGTCAACTTATCAGCGATATATTTGGCCGCGACCACTGCACCATACAAGTTATCTACGGGAACATTGAAGAAACCCTGCAACTGTCCTGCGTGTAAATCCATTGTCAACACACGAGAAACACCAGCCACAGTCAACATATCAGCAACCAGTCTTGCCGAGATCGGAGCTCTTTTTATTTTGCGATCTTGACGAGCATATCCGAAATAAGGAATGACTGCCGTTATAGAACCTGCTGAAGCTCGTTTACAAGCATCAACAATCAACATTAATTCCATCAAGTGATCATTGACGGTTTTATTGGCCTCATAAACAGCCTGACCATTTTCATCCATCCGTTTTTTATAGGAGGTATAAAAAGATTGAATGATAAAAACATCTTGACCACGAATGTTTTCTTTGACTAAGACGCTAACCTCACCATCCACAAATGTCTTCACTTCCATTTCAACCATCACGCTGTCTTTGGCAGCAATGCTTGATGAGGTCACGATTTTATTTTCACGATACTTGTCACTGGTAACACATCCCCAATACTTGGCGATATCAAGTGCCAAGCGAGTACTCGCGTTTCCCATTAACAAATGTATTTTATTTTCATTGTTTGAATCCATCACTCCCCCTGTGTTCGTTCAAACCAAATCCTTTACACTTCTATCAACTTTATGTATCATCTATTCAAGACTGCAAATCTGCGCTCTCCTTTAACTGCATCGCGCCTAAAGACGATTCGAGATACGAAAAAACCCCTAAGAGAACCGCGAGGCGTACTTAGAGGTAGAATGTATAAATCAAAATGTAAACTGAACATGTTTGAAAAAGCTGGGCTACCAGGACTTGAACCTAGAACGACGGTGCCAAAAACCGCTGTGTTACCTATTACACCATAGCCCAGCATGTTCACTATACATATATCTTGATACACTCCCCCTGACAAGTTCTAGAAGAAACTTTTTTGGAATTCAAATATGCAACAAATTTCATTACGCAACGTAAAACAAAACAATCTACAAATTGATCGCCTCCAGATTCCCTTGGAGCAATTGATCTTGTTTGTGGGTCCATCGGGATCCGGAAAATCATCATTGGCCATTGATACCATTTTGGCAGAAGGACAACGTCGATGTATCGAGGCATTACGCTCCTCAATTCAATTGGATGATAAACGCCCCAGCCGTCCAAAAGTGGAAGCGATTGAAGGACTCCCACCAACCTTTGGGATGCGTCAAGACATTGGTGTAAAGTTTCATTCTCATACAAACATCAGTGACGTCATGGGGGTACAGTCTTTATTCGAACACCTATTTCTACAACATGGTGTCTTGCATTGCCCACATACCGACCAACCATTACCAACCTATTCTGCCAATGACGCGACAACATATTTATTAGACCATCATCAAGGGTTTGCCTGTTACATCGTGGCAAACATCCCCATATTTACCCAATACCAAGAGATCATTCATGAACTAATGCGCAATGGGCACTCCCGGATTCAATATGATGACGCCTTCTATCTAATCGAGGAGGCTCCAACAAAACCACCGACAAAACTGGGCATCGTAATTGATCGATTAAAGATTCGAGACAACAATAGAGACAGAATTCATGAAGCAATTCGTCGTTGTTTGACCAGTCACACCCAACAGGCGGAAGTGATCATTCAAGCCAAAGGTGCGCCCTCGCAAACTTTCATATTTTCCAAACTGCCTATTGATGCACAAGGCAACATCTATGCACTTCCTACTAGAGAACACCTCCAATCTCGTTCATCTTCCGGTTCGTGTGTACATTGCCACGGTACTGGTGAAGCCCCACACAAGCAAACAGGGATAATTTCTTGCGAGTTTTGTAAAGCTACCGGCCTTGGAGAGTACGCATCTATACTGAAAGTTGATGGCACTTCTTTTCAGGCTATCATGCGTAAAGATCCGTCGTCAATTCTTCGATGGCTCGAAGATATCCCCTATGATACTGGCGAAACAACAGAATTACAGAAAACCCTTGCACTCTTGGGAAAAGTGCAAATCAAGAATCCCCTGTGTCAAAAGATGAACACACTAAGCACTGGAGAACGATCGCGTATTCGAACATGTTCGGTCCTCAATCAGGAACTGGGGCAGTGTTTGTATGTACTCGATGAACCATCTTTGGGGCTTGATGACACACAAGTGCAACATCTAATTGACTTACTTCGCGAGTATCTAGCCCACAAGCAAAGTTTCATTGTAGTCGACCACCACCCTTTATTTCAAGACCACGCTGACTGCCTGTTTCATTTCGGTCCAGGTTCAGGTGTACAAGGTGGTACCATTCTGGATTATCCACCAAATTCCACCACCATCGATCCAAGTGAGTTTGTACCCAAGTCCTTTTCCAGTTCGTTTGTCATCCCTACTTCTAAATTTGTCGTTCATCAAGGCGCTATCCATATGATAGCCGGAGCCTCTGGTACTGGTAAAACAACCCTACTACATCAACTACACCAATACACCAAAGCGCATCGTCTAGAAAAGAGTTTGCTGTTGAGTCATTTAGGCTCATTGGGAAATAAGCGCTCTACTTTGGTCACAATCATCAATATGTGGTCGGAGATTCGAAATCTAATGGCCTCTACAACCAGTGCGAAACTGCATCGATTGACCGCTGCAGACTTTTCGTTCAACCGAAAAGGTGGACGATGTGACACCTGTCATGGACTGGGAAGCATCCCTTTTCACGTACCCCCCTTACCACCGACCGAAGTGACCTGTGACACTTGTCGTGGCAAACGATTTTTAGACAATACATTAAAAGCCACCTATCGTGACCACGACATCTCTGATATTTTAAATCTCTCGATCGATGAAGCCCTCAAACTCTTTGCCAACCAACCCTCTATATTTCGACAATGTCAAGCGTTGCAAATGGTTGGACTTGGCTATCTAACCCTAGGCCAGACCTCCCCGACCTTAAGTGGTGGTGAGCATCGCCGTATTCAGTTGGCACAAATACTGGCACCTTGCTTGAAGCCCGAATACGCTCGTGAACCGATGATTGTTTTTCTAGATGATCCAACCGCCGCTCTTCATGCTTCTGATGCCAGGCGGCTA
This sequence comes from uncultured Pseudomonadota bacterium, assembly GCA_937127265.1. Lineage (GTDB taxonomy): Bacteria > Myxococcota_A > UBA796 > UBA796 > UBA796 > CAJWHX01. The sequence goes on along the minus strand of CAKZLX010000306.1, from coordinate 6,181 downwards.
CAACGAGTCTTCCTCAACCTCCGCCAAGAAGACATCACTATTATCATGACCAGTAACAACACCCAAATGCTGGAAGTGGCTGACTTTATTACCCGCTTGTCATAGTTCACTCACCAAAATGGATTCAATCGGATATGCTTAAAATATGTGGTTATTCAGTATACTCTTTTGGGCAAACGCAGATTCCTATCGTCCCCCACCAACCAGTGGCACCATTATTGCCGTCTATGATGGCGACACCTTCACCTTGGATAACGGTGATAAAATCCGTTTGAGAGGTGCCAACACACCTGAACTCAAACCACCCGAAGCCTTTGGAACTGACGCTCGTGATGCAGTAGCCGACCTCTTACTCAACCAAAAAGTATACCTGTCCTATGGTGATGTCGAACGCGATGGCTATGGTCGATTGATTGCCTCGGTTCGCACAGAGGATACGGATGTCGCTACCTTTCTGTTGGAAAATGGGCTGGCACATGCTTTTTTTATTCCCCCTGAAAAATTAGACACTCCAAAATTATTAGAGGCACAAGAACGTGCACAAAAAGCCAATAAAGGTATTTGGTCGATTCGTCGTTACCAAAGTGATCTCCACATGACCTCCTTTCATGCAAACGCACCTGGAGATGATGTTCGCAATGTCAATGGCGAATACATTCGGGTGACCAATATCACCTCGCAAACCCTCAACCTCAGCCAATACTCTATTCAAAATATTCGTGGCGATACTTGGAATTTTCCAGACATGGAATTGCCCGCAGGCAACACGGTCAAAGTACACAGTGGTCGAGGCTATCACCAAAAGAATCCTGAAAAACAACTGGAAATCTATCTGGGTTCCATGCGTCCAATTTGGGACAATGAAAAAGACCAAGCCACCATTTACAATGCCGAACGTAAAATACAAGACCAACGTAAACACGAACCAAAAACAAAAACCAAGAACTAATCATTCTCGGGCTTTAATAGCGTTCTTTTTGAAAGGTCCCTTCTTACGGCTCCAAAGAATTGCGTAGTATCTTGCGTTTCTTCGAACCATTTTGTTCAGAGATGATACCATCGCGCTCCATTTGCTCAATCATCCGAGCAGCACGATTGTATCCAATACGAAACTGTCGTTGTACGGCAGATGTAGAGGCATAGCCTTTCTCACAAACAAACTCAACAGCTTGATCGTACAGTTCATCATATTCATCCGCACCACCAACTTCTTCAGATTTGGTAATCACTTCCGCTTCAAAGTTTGGCTTTCCTTGCGCCCGTAGGTGATCGGTGATTCGACGAACCTCATTATCAGTCAAGAAAGGACCATGACAACGAACCAAGTTAGCAATACCGGGTGGTAAATAGAGCATATCACCACGTCCCAACAACGTTTCTCCACCAGGATTGTCCAGGATAATTCGTGAATCATTACGACCCCGTACTTGAAAGCAAATACGAGATGGCATGTTGGCTTTGATCAAACCAGTCACTACGTCTGCCGAAGGTCTTTGGGTGGCGACAATCAAGTGAATACCACAAGCACGTGCCTTTTGTGCAATACGAATAATCGATTCTTCAACTTCTTTTCCTGCTACCATCATCAAATCTGCCAACTCATCGATAACCACCACGATGTAAGGCATCTTTTTTGGTTTGGGTAATTTTGACTTACCATCCCATCCTTCAGGAGCGTAATATACGGCTTTCGACTGATCCCAATTGGCCATTTCCTCAGTGAGACGTTGGTTAAAAGACTCAATGTTACGGGTTTTGAATTTCGCCATCATGGCATATCGACGATCCATTTCATTGCAAGCCCACTGTAAAATACCACTGGCTTGGTGTGGATCTGTGACCACTGGATGCAACAAGTGTGGGATGTTGTTGTACATCTCAAATTCCAGCATTTTGGGGTCAACCAAAATTAAACGCAACGTTTCTGGAGAGTGACGCAACAACATACTCACCAGCATGGTGTTGACCCCCACAGACTTTCCAGAACCCGTTGTACCAGCAACCAACAAGTGTGGCGTTTTGGTGAGGTCAGTCACATAGGGAAAGCCATTCACATCTTTACCCAAAGCCATTGGCAAAATAGCCTTGCTTTCTTGAAATACTTTTGAACCAAGCATGTCCCGAGACCAAATTGTTTGGCGCTCTTGATTGGGAATCTCGATACCCACTACATCTTTACCAGGAATCGGCGCCACAATTCGGATACTGACGGCACGTAAAGCCATGGCGATGTCATCAGACAAATTGGCAATCTTGGAGACACGAACACCACGAGCCGGTTTAAATTCAAACGTGGTGATCACTGGACCTGGACAAATTGTTTCCACCTCTCCGAGCACTTTAAAATCAGCCAATTTATCAACCAGAATATCAGCCAGTTCCATCAATTCATCTTCATCATACTTGGCCACATCTTTTTCATGAACATCCAACAAGTCTAAAGAAGGCAATACAAAGTCTGCATAAGGATTGGTCAGTTCATGAACCTCACCATCACCACCTGTTTCAATATTTCCGGGATTCACCATGGCACGTGCAGGCGTCGCCTCACCGAATTCCGACTCAGAATCTTCATCCAAGTCAAGTTCCGCATAAGACTCCATCTCCATCCCCATTGCTGGTGTCACCTCTCTTTCAGGCAACGGTATCCGCGTATTGGAAACAGACTGTTGAGAGGCTTGCTCACGGGCTTGAGATTTAATGCTATCGACTTGTTCCACCAATTGTGAGACGCTGTTTGGCTTCGATGCTTTTTGTTCAACGGGTGCTCTAGTATCCTCAATCGATACTTCTTGCTCCAGCGCTACATCTTGAGATGTCTGTTGAGTAGAAGGTGATTGAGTAGAGACCGGTCGAGAAGATGCCGACTCAGTTTTTTTGGCTTCAACTGCCTGACAAGGTCCTGTGCGCTTTGGAGGAGCGGACTGTTGTACTGCTGCTACTGGTTTAGGCAAATCATAAAGCCCCGACTCATCACTCGATAACTCAGCGGTATCTACACTGTCTGCTCCCAAATGCTCCGCAACCGATCCCACTTCAGGACCATTGATGAGTGGGCGTCGAATAGAAAGTTCTGCGGTCAACGGTTCTGATGGTAGAGCACTCAATTTACCCTTGGGAACCGATAAAGAAGACGTGGCAATCGATTGTTTGTCGGTTAAGTACCACTCCGATAAATCTTCCGCCCAAGCATCTTCTGGCAATTCAATCTCTTCTTGAGGCAGGTGAGGTACAGGTGCTGTGGCAACAGATGACCGAGGCTTAGAACGCTCCGACATCGGAGGAAATGGATTGGAGGTGACACGATGCGGTTGAGAAGAAGGTACGGAACCAGTTGACGCATCTGTCAACGTTTCTTCATTGAATACAGGACGAGACGCAGGCTTGACGCTATCTAGACGAGATGATGCTACTGGTTCTGGTTGACGAATCATCGGATTCGGATCGAAAGTACTGTCATCTTGATCATACCACGCTTCAGAAAACTCTGCTTCCACCAAGGTTGATGACTGAACTTGGGTTCGGGTTACATCTTGAGGTTCATCATGCAACTTCTGAGTATGTAAGTCATAGGAATAATCTTCTGAATGGCAACTTTCTGAATATTCATATTCTGATGGAGCCTCAAAAGACTCCGGTGGAAAACTGTCATCTTCTGTATACTCTGTGCCATCATCCGTATATTCACTGTGATACTCACCATCAAAGAACGATTCATCATCGTACCATTGGTCTTCATCCACTTCTTGCCGTCGACTGAATTTATCACGAAGAGAGTCCGCCAAACGCAACGAATTGTCTTTGAGATGAAACAATACCTCTTGCCCCCAATGCAATGAACGGTGTCCCAAATCAGGTCCTTGCTCCTCAATGCGTTGCAATGAACGTTCAACAATCTCGCGTAATTCCATACCGGCAACCACAATGATCAACACCACTGAAAGGGCGGATAACAATAGCCATGAACCACCTGTGCCAATCATCTTGGTCATCACAGTCACAGTGCTGTGTCCAAATGAACCACCTGTATAAAAACCCAAACTGGTAGGCTCTGTGTTCAACAAAGACAACACACAAAGCAAATTCCAATACAACAAAGTAATCCCAACCATCTTTAATGGTGGGAGCAGTCGGCGTCCTGCGATCAACCAAGCACACAGTGCTCCAATCGGTAATACCACCCAAGAACCATACCCCAAAAGGGTATACAATTTACTCGATAACAAGACGCCCAAAACACCGCCCCAGTTGGCAACTTCACCAGAGGCAATCGCCTGAACATCGGTTGGTTCGAAAGACAGCAATGCCAATCCCAAATACAAACAAAAAAAGACAGCAAAGGCCAATAAGAATGGTTTTGCAGCAACTGCAGAATCGGACACTACTTCCAAGATAGATATCTGTTCGGTAATCTCTTGAATCTCTACCTTTTTAGGCTTGCGAGTCTTGGAACTACTCGAAGTCTTACGTTTACGACTCGATGTCTTGGTTTGGGTCGCTACGGTTGACTTTTTTGTGTTTCGTGCTTTCTTTTTGCTACTAGAAGTCTTATTAGATGCCACTGATATCTCCTGATCTTATAGATCATGCTATCAAATTTGTCTTGACACGTCACCACTAAATTGTATTTTTTTCTTGACAATGCAACACCTTTTTTCTCAAATACAAGGACGTTCTGTCTTAATCACCGGTGGTGCTGGATACATTGGCCGCATCACTCATGCCCTGTTTGAACAAGCTGGGGCGACAGTATGGGTGTTAGACAACTTCTCTGGCGGACAACACCCCTTACGTACAAAGCGTTTTTTACAACTGGACTTACTCGACAGTTCAAGTTTACAACAGGTCTTTACTGAGCATGCATTTGATATAGTCATTCATTTGGCCGGAAAAATCGATGTGGGAGAGAGTGTTCGTCGACCTGATTTTTACTGGGAACAAAATGTCTTGGGCACCCAAAACTTACTCAACGCCATGCATGGATACAGCAAAAATATCATTTTTGCCTCCAGCGCTGCGGTCTATGGTGAACATGCATATCCAGTAACCGAACGGACATCATGCCATCCAACCTCTCCTTATGGTCAAGGAAAACTAGAAGGAGAACACCTCATTGCCAAACACTCTCCATCTAGTATCATCTTCCGTTTATTCAATGTAGCTGGTGCGATTCCCCATCCTGAATCTGTGAAGCAAACATTGGGTGAGGACCATCAGCCTGAAACCCATCTGATTCCCCGAATTATTCAACAACACTTACAAGGACAGTCCTTTTCAATCTATGGTAATCAATATCCAACACCTGATGGTACCTGCATCCGTGAGTACATTCATGTATACGATGTTGCTCGGGCGTTTCTGTATGGCGCCAATCAACTATTGTCGAAACATCCTTCGCAATATCAACGTACCTACAATCTCAGTTCCGGAATTGCTCATTCAGTCTTGGAGGTGATACAACAACTCTCCAATCTTTCATTGCAATATTCCTACGGTCCCATTCACTATACTATCGACAACGCCCGTCACGGTGATCCCAGCCATATCACTTCATCAATTAGCCCCATTGAACAAGCGTTAAATTGGACACCTGTACACTCATCCCTCCAAAACATCTTGAAAACTGCTTGGCAACATCAACTAAACCATTTGGATAAGGCTTGAACGAGCAAAGCGATGACAAGTGTTTCTGTAGCAATGAAGTCGCGATGACCAGTGAAACGTCAACCAAATACTTTAACCCTATGACTCACTGTCGCTAGCATTACCAGCATCAAGCATCTCTTGCAAAGAACCATCCGCGGACATTTGACGCAAGATGTCAGAACCACCCATGAATTCCTTGTCAATATAAATCTGTGGCAACGTTGGCCACTGGCTATATTGCTTGATTTGCTCACGAATCTCGTAGTCTGCAATTACATCGACGTGGGCAAAGTCATGTCCGGTTGCTGATAAAATACCGGCTGCATTGGCAGAAAACCCACACAATGGTTGAGCGGGAGAACCTTTCATGAACAGAACCACTCGATTTTCGGATAAGATCTTTTCGATGTAGGCTGTCGGTTGCATTTCACCGCGTGGATGCTTTGGTTTTGCAGGTTCGCTCGGAGCATTGACAGTCGGACCGGTTTGCGAAACCGTTGTACGGACTTGTGCGGCTTCTTGTGCTTGTGCTTGT
>CAKZLX010000305.1 GCA_937127265.1 uncultured Pseudomonadota bacterium | reverse complement strand
AATCCTTCCACTGTCAACACCCCACCTCTCGCTAATGTATCCACCATCCAAGTAAAGGTCGCCCGATCGATGGCCTTTTTCTCATCCGATCTTTTATCCAAAGACCGAAGTACCATCTTCATTCGGAAGTTGTCTTTGAATCGTTCCCGGTGCTTGTCAAGGTAAGCCCAGTAGAGTCGGGTGAGTGGACAGTTTTTCTTGGGGTGAAAAGAACATCCTTTGCAGAAATTGGACATTTTATGGATATACCCAGCACCGGCAATGTAGGGTTTAGTGGAAAGCACTTCACCTGTGGCGAATGTTCCCATCGCCAAAACATTGGGTTCCACCACCCAATCAAAGGCATCGATAAAGGAAACCCAAAACCAATCGGTGATTTCACGGGGTTTGATTTCCAATAGGGTGGCGATGTTGGCGAGTACCATCAGCCTCGGAATGTGGTGGGTAAAACCATCGTCCATCACGTCTTTGACCACATTGTCGAGACAATTGAGTCCACATTTTTTGCCCCAAAAGGCATTGGGTAGTGGGGTTTGGTAATGCAGTTCATTGATTAGGGTTCCACCATCTTGTTCCGGTATATCCGTTTCCAGTTGTACGGTAGGGTGTTCGGTCCAAGTACCGTCTTTGTTGGGGATTCGGCGTAGTCCATCGGTGTATTCGTGGATTTGATACATAAACTCTCGCCAGCCAAGGACTTGTCGAATGAACCCTTCTTTGGAATTGAAGGGGATGTCCAGTTGTTCGATGTCCGTGACCACTTGTTTGGGTAGTAGTCGATGGAGATTCAGCAAAGGAGAGATACGGGTGTGGAACAGTGATTTTGAGTCAGTGTGCATGGCATCTTCGTAGGGACCAAAGTGTACCATACACTCTTTTTTTGCCCAATTCCAAAGGTTGAGAGCCTCTGCTTTGCTAGCGGGAGTTTGGGTGCGGTCTAATTGACCAACGGCATCGGGAAAAGAGGACTCAATAAAATCGCAGACTTCATGGGTGATCTCATCAGGGGTAAAGGTAAGAATAGTAGGGACGGGTGGATCGCCTTTCCAAGCCAGTCGATTGTCACCATCAAAGGAGTACTTGCCCCCAATCGGCTTGTTGTTTTCCATTAAAATACCGGTCCGTTTACGCATTTTTTGGTAAAAGGTAGCCATTTTCCAAGGCGCGTGTTTGCTGGTGTTTTCCAAATCTTGGCGGGTACTCAACCAGCCTTCATGTTTGATTGCTTTGAGCCATCCTTGTTCGATGTGGGGTTTTAACTCTTTGCGCAATTCTCTTTCGGCTGGTCGCATGACTTGTATAAGAGGGATGTTGTATTCTCGTTGAATCTCTGCCAGCATAGTACCGTAGTCTTCGTCGCCACAACGGTAAACCACTTGGACACCACGTTCTGCCTGTTCGATGGCAAAGTGGCGATTATTGCTCAACAGAATGGCCAGTTTCTGTTTGTGGTAGGGGCGTCGGGTTCCTTTGTGACTGGTTTCCAACATGATGATGGTGGTGTTTTCCGGTGACCATCTAGACAGTGGACCGATCTGATCAGACAGTTGGTCATAGGGAACATAGAGTACGTTTTGGCGAACAGGTTTTGCACTGGGTGAAAGTGCTTTGAGACGGTTGAAAAAATGCGACATCAGTAGCCTAGGGGCAGTGGTTCAAAGGAGAGGTCAATGCTTGCTTATAGTGTAAAGGTGTATTTTGACCACCAAAAACCTATCCAAAAAGTACTCACCTCTATTGTCCGAGACATATTTTGAGACTACATACATGTGAAAGGAGTGCAGTATGTTGCCATATTGGTTGGGACTACAGTTGTGGTGGGGAATGTTGTCGAAAGCCAATGCCGAAGTCGTGGTGTTGCCTTCGGTGCAATTTGCTTCGCCGATTGACTATCCCAAAGCCGAGTTGAAAGCCGGTAAAGGTGCTTCGGTACTGATGCAACTGACCATTGATTCGGATGGACAAGTTTTGGGTGCCGAGGTGATTGAATCTGCCGGAGAGAACTTTGATGCCGCCGCTTTACGGACGATTGAGCGCTACCAGTTTTCGCCGGCACTCGATGAGAATGACCAGCCGATTTTGGTACAGATTCAGTACCGTTTGGTTTTTAATCCTGAAGTCTTACCCCCTGTCAATGTACGAGGTCGGGTGTTGGAAGCCGGTTACCGCGATCCTCTGGTCGGTGCGCAAATCTTGGCCACCAATGCTGAGGGGCAACAAGTGGTGGTGACCACCGATGCCGAGGGGCAATTTGAATTGGCAGGGTTGGCAGATGGTACGTGGGTGATTGATGCTTACAAAGGTGGGTTGATGTCCGCCCAAAGTGTGGTTGAGGTGACCACCAACAGCATCCAAGAATTAAACTTTCGACTGGTGCGAGATCAAGCCCAAACGGCCATGGAGTCTGCCGATGCCAGTATTGTGGTGGAGGCTGAACGCGAAACCTCTGAAGTCAGTGTGAAAACCTTGTCTGCCGATCAAATCCAATACCTGCCGGGTAGTAATGGTGATGTGGTCAAGGCGATTCAAAACCTACCGGGGATTGCAAGGGCACCCAGTGGGATTGGCCAACTGATTATTCGAGGTACGGCGCCTGAGGATTCGGCTTTTTATGTAGATGGCTCTCCAGCCCCCGAGGTATTTCACTTTGGTGGATTGACTACGGTACTCAGTACTTCCAATATTGAATCGGTGCAATTTTTGCCGGGTAACTACTCGGTTCGTTATGGTCGACAGTTGGGTGGGTTGGTGGACATTCAAACACCATCTGTGTTCCCTGAACGTGCCGAGAGTTTTGCCTCGGTTGATCTGTATCAGAGTGCGTTCTTTGTCGAACAAATTGTCGATGACAAGTATGCGATTTCGGTTTCAGGGCGTCGTTCTTATGCTGATATCTTGGCGGCACCAATTTTGAACTCGTTGGGTGCGACCTTTCGATTGCCTCGGTATTACGACTTTCAAACCCAACTGGTGATGAAGATGCCCTTTGGTGGGGTGATGCAAACCATCTTCTTTTTGTCCGATGACAAGTTTGCCTTTACCCAAGCCAGTGAGGATGACGAGGAAGAACAAACCGTCAATGCCGCCTTTGGGGTCAATTTTAAACAGTTTCAAATCAAATATACCCAACCGATTTACACTGGCTGGAAGTCTGTTTTTACTTTTGGTGCTGGACCGCAACGGCAAGATTTTATTTTTGATGCCAGTGGTGAGGCTTTTGAAGAAAACACCCAAGTCAACATTCGACAAGAGTTCTCCAAAGATCTAGATGCTGAGATTGGAAATGCGTGGAAAGTGGGTCTGGATATCAATTCTGGTGTGTTTGGTTTCAATTATGACTTGCCGTCTTTTCCTTATGAACCTGAGTCTGCCGAGATTACCTATGTTGCCCCTGCCGGTTATGTGGAGTACCGTCGTCGTGGACAGTATGCCGATTTGATTACCGGTCTGCGGTTGGATCAGTATCGACTGGAAGATGCCAACACCCAAACCGCCATTGATCCCCGTATTCAGTCCCGTTTCTTTTTGACCGACAACCTCAAGTTTATTGCCTCAACCGGTTTGACCTCCCAAGCCCCACTGCCTCGTGAACGTTCTGATAAAAATGATGGTGATCCAGATTTACGTCCCGAACGCTCATGGCAAAATTCCTTTGGGTTACAGCAAGAGTTACTCGGTGGCGCCTTGCGTTGGCAGGTGCTTGGTTATTACAACGAACTGTTTGATTTGGTGGTTGGACGTGAAGATCGATTCCAATTTTTTACGGGTCCCCCTCCTGTTGGACCTTTTGACACTGAAGACTATGCCAATGAGGGCACCGGTTTGATTTGTGGTTCGGAAGTTGAAGTGCGCTACACCGATCCCTTGCGGATTGGACTGTTGGCGATGAGTTTCTCTCATTCTGAACGTACAGACCGCAACGGGGATACTCGACTCTTTCTCTATGATCAACCGGTGGTTATCAACGCCCTCTATACCCAGATTTTACCCAAGAACTGGCGTTTGGGTGGACGAGTTCGATTTGGTTCGGGGAACCCCTATACTCCTGTGGTCAACCGCGTTTACAACATGTCTTCTCGGGAGTTCATTCCAGTCTACGGAGAGCGAGATTCCGGTCGTTTGGATCCCTTCTTTTCGCTTGATTTACGAATTGATAAAGAGTATACCTTTCGAAATTGGAAACTGGGTACCTACTTGGACGTGCAAAACGCCACCAATTACAAAAATGTGGAGATTCAAAGTTGGTCCTATGATTATTCGGAAGAAACCCCGATCCAAGGACAGCCTACCTTTCCGATTTTTGGTTTCAAAGGAGAATGGTAATGAGACAGTGGCTGTGGTTGATCGTACCGTCAATGGTTGCCTGCATGGGACCAGACGAAGAGACTTTGGTGGATGAACTGCGGGTAATGGCAATTCAAGCAGAGCCAGCCGAAGTTCAGTTGCGTGACTTTATGCCCGATGTCGAAGGAAATCTACCAGAACCTCCGGTCATAAATGTGGTGGTTGCCGATCCTTTGCAAGAGGGGTATCAACTGGCGGTTTGGTCCTGTACCAACTTTGGAGAGGGGTGTGAAGAGCGCAAATTGTACGCAGAGGCACCGTCACAATGGGTGTTTTTGGCAGAAGGAACAGAACCTGTGGTTTCGGTACCGGTGATCAACAATCCTCTGTGGGGGGCCTTGTTGGCACAATCTGAACAACCAGCAGTACCCTTACCGATCACTTCTGTCTTTGCCTTGGCCTGTACACCAAATACTTGTACAGCGTTGTCGGAGGCTTTCAACGACACGTGGGACTTGGATAAGTTTGCCAATCCCTTGGACTGGGTTG
>CAKZLX010000304.1 GCA_937127265.1 uncultured Pseudomonadota bacterium | reverse complement strand
GGATTTGTTACCGACAACCGTTACCAGTTTGAAACTTTATGTGTATCGGTGAGCCTGCACTGGGGCTAGAGAAAGGGGTGCCTTGATTTATCGATTGTAGTTCCAGCTCGAATACAGTATACAATTGAAAACATTTTCAATTGGAGATTGTATGCTTACAAACTTATTTATGTTGTCATTATTGGCAGGTGGAGACTTTAAATCAAAACTATTAAAATTGGCGGATTCGGTTGTGGTGACCCCCGACAAACAAGCCTACATTGATAATTGCCAGTCAACCTTGGACACGATTAAAGCTACCGAAGGTTCTGTGGGTGCCATCAACAAAGACAATCTTCGGTCTTATTGGGATGCCCGTTTAACCCCTGATACCTTGTCGAATTCGATTGCCAATTGTGCCACTGTGCAATCGTCAGAAGCCTTGCGTGTTGAGCACAAAGAAACCTTGGAGGCGGTCTATACCTTTTACAAGACTTTGAACTTGGTGGTCGATACCCATGGGCAACCCAGTTTCTTTGACCCATCGTACATGCAACTCTTCGATCCCAACATACCATTGGTGGAAACCCATCAGGCTTGTACGCCAGAACTGATGAGAATGATTGAACCTACGATCAATAAAAGTTGGTTGATGACTGGATTGTCGACTATTGAAGAAAAGGCCACCAACAACACTGTATTTCCAGAATTTGTGGAGACCTTAAAAACCGACAAGCAAAACTTCTACAACATCGCTTTGGAGAAAACCGATGTTTGTATTATGGCGAAACTCAAAGATGTTCGTCCCTATGCTGAGCGTGCACCGGCATCTGTTCGTAAAGCATGGGAGTCAACAGTTCGCAAGGCATTCACTGACAATACCGACATTCCGATTGTGAAGATTGTTTTTACCACGCCAGAATTTAAACGAATTGTGGATACCAAAGCCGAGTTTACCCACAGTGGTGATCTCAATGTCAACCACCAAGATTATGATGCGATGGATGTGATGGTATATGCCCGCAACGGTGAATACGTCGATGGTTTTATTGTGACGCTGTACAAAGACCGTGTTCAAGGAACCTCCTATGCCCGTTTCTATGGGTTTAATGCCTATGACCAATTGCAACCAGCACATCGGGTATTGCCTGAAAACGTAAAGTGATCGGTTTACCAGTAGAACCTCAACATTTGCTCTGAACGAGAGGAGAATCTGTAACCAAACTGTTTCAAACCAATGGTTTATAATTTGATATAACAAATGTTATAAATAATAAATCATGGAGAGTATGATGTTTGTATCGATGTTCAGTATGTTGTTGGCCTGTGGTGAAAAGCAAGAAGATACAGCTGTAGAAACCGAAACTGGAGAGGATACCACTGCGGAAACCGAATCCGAAGTGGACGAGACCTGGTTGTATGAAGTGGGTGTCAGTACTTTGGCTGGTTCGGGAGAGTTGGTTTCGACTGATGGCATCGGTGAACAATCCTCTTTTGCCGAACCAAAAGCATTACGTTTGCGATCTGATGGCGTTTTGGTGGTTGCGGATAGTGCCAGTGGTAACATTCGCTTGGTATCACCGGATGGAACGGTTCAGACCTTGGATTTGGTTGGGGATGTTCCAGTTGCTCCCAGTGGTTTGGCAGTCACCGATAATGCTATTTTTGTGTCTGACTATGAACAGCACTGTATTTTAAAAATTGAGGGAACCGTCTCTAGCGTATTTTCGGGAGTATGTGGTGAGAAGGGCTATCAGAACGGGGCAACGGCATTGTTTGAAAATCCCCGTGGCTTGGCGATCAACGGTGAGGGGAAATTGTTGGTTGCCGATGCTGGGAACAATGCCATCCGTTCGATAGGTCTGACTGGTGAGGTGACCACAATTGCGGGCACTGCCGAGAAGTTTGTTATCTCCAGTGAAGGACCGGCATTGGAAGCCAATGTCTACATTCCATTTGGTTTGGCGATTCATCCGGATGGTGACCTATTTTTTTCGGGTTTTGATCACTGTATCCGTCGTCTCCATAACGGTTCTTTAGAAAATGTTGCTGGACTGTGTTTAAACTACGGCAACACCGGAACGGATGATGGTGGTAGTATTGATGCTCGTTTTGATACACCGATGGACATCGCTTTTACGCCGGATGGACGTTTGCTGATCGCTGATGGGTTTAATGATCGTATCCGTGTTTTGTCGGCGGATTTGACTACGGTATCTACCTTGACAGGGCAAGAAGCAGGGTTTCAAGATGGTTCCTTGGATGAAGCCTTGTTTAATATCCCTCGCTCGGTGACGGTTGATGACAATGGCGTCATCTTTGTGGCTGATTCGGTCAACAATCGGATCCGCGTTATTGTAGAAGGGGCTGAATGACCCTCAGTCACTCTCAAAACACAAAAGTTTGGTGTCGACTGGCGTGTCCTTTGAGCATGGAAACATCTTCATTTTCAGGGACTTTGTTGTGGTGCATAATGACAATCTTTTGCAAGGTTTCAGTTGGTAAAGTCTGCAACTGACGCCAGTGAGTGTGTACTGTGCCTGGATACTGTGGGGCAAAAGTACACTCATGAAAGATACATTCGATATGGTGGTCGTTTGCCATTTGATCGAGCCAGTCGCCATCAAAGATTTTATCACCGGACCATAATACCGTTTTGCCACCACGGGTCAGTTTGAGGCCATAACTGGGTTTGTGGGTGTGCTCACTGCTGACGTGGTCAACGGCAAAAAATTCAAAGTTCAAATCATCAATTTGACCCTGCATTCCGACATGTAAATCCAATAAATCATCGGTGCCACTGTCCACAATTTGCAATTGTCGATTGGTAAAGGAGCCAATGAATGGGGAGAGGGAGGCTTTGAGTGGCAAGAGGATGTCTTGGGGAGCATAGATGTTGGTAGGTTTCCACAGTGGTATCTTTTGGGGACTGGTGTAGTATCGTTCCCAAATGAACTGTTCACAAGAGGCGTGATCTCCGTGAAGATGGGTAATGAGCATCCCACGAATTTCGCTAGGGTGAATGCCCAACTCTTTGAGTGATTGCACTGCGGTGACGCCACAATCCAATAGTACCCAACCTTTGTCAGTTTCGATAATCGCATTGTTGTTGTAGTTTTCACGAAAGTCTGAAAAAGCACCGCCTGTGCCAAGGAATTGTACTTTCATTATCCACGCCATTGTTATCAGTACTCCTTTTATAGCATGGTGATCAGCACTGTGATTAAAATCTTGACTTTACGATAGGGCAAAGGTTTATCGAAATCACAGTTGGAGATTGACGTTTTGCTATATTCTTTCTACATTATGATGGATCTATAGAACGTAGGAGTGAAGATGAGTCAGTCGTGGGTAGTGGTCAAGTTTGGTGGTACGTCGGTCACAGGGCGAGAAAACTGGGACAATATTATTCAGATCGTTCAACAGCATCGCGATGCAGGGTATCGAGTTTTGATGGTCTGTTCTGCTTTTTCTAAGGTGTCCGATACACTTGAACACTTGATTGGATCGGCTCAAGCAGGTCAAAATGCTTCTACAGTGTGTGAGGAGATCATTGCTTTTCATCAGCAACAGATGGAACAGTTACAGGTTGTCCCCACCGTGGTAGAACCCTATTTTGTCGATTTGCGACGTCTAACCCTGGGAGCAGAAAGTATTCAAGAGGTCTCTCCACGGTTGTGGGCACGCATTTTGTCCGCTGGCGAACTTTTATCGACCAAAATTGGACAGGTGGTGGTTGCCCAATCAACACTCACTGCCCATTGGTTAGATGCCCGTAGCGTTTTACGCACCACTGAACGGCACGCCTCATCAAACTACTTGTCGGCCAATGCAGATTATCAACCGGATAAGAGGTTACAACAACAGTTGAACGATCTTGATGTTGACGTGGTGATCACCCAAGGTTTCATTGCCTCCAATGCCCAAGGTGAAACGGTGCTGCTCGGACGTGGTGGTTCTGATACCTCCGCTGCCTATTTCGCTTCCAAGATTGAAGCCCAAAGATTGGAAATTTGGACGGATGTTCCCGGTTTGTTCTCTGCCAATCCCAAGCAAGTACCCACAGCTCGTCTGTTGCGATCGCTAGACTACGCTGAGGCGCAAGAGTTGTCGACCGCCGGTGCCAAGGCGCTTCACCCCCGCAGTATTCAACCCGCCAAAGTGTCTAATATCCCGATGTATGTCAAAAGTACCTTGGCACCACACTTGGAGGGTACCTGTATTCAGTCGGTGTCCCAAGGAAGAACGGGTATCAAAGGCATTACCTCCAAAAGTGGAATCGCACTGGTCACCATGGAAACGATGGGGATGTGGCAACAGGTCGGATTTTTGAGCAGAGTATTTCGGGTATTTGAAGACCACAACATTTCCATTGATATGATCTCGACGGCTGAATCTTCGGTCACGGTCTCTTTTGACAATCTGACTCACAAGTTGGACGGGTTGTCGATTCAAGCTTTGTTAGATGACTTGGCATCCTATTGTCGACCGAGTTTGATTTATCCAGTTACCTCGGTCAGTTTGGTGGGACGTAACATTCGCTCCTTGTTGCACAAACTCTCGCCGATGTTTGAACGGTTTGCTGAACAACGCATTTACATGCTCACCCAAGCATCTTCCGACTTGAATCTGACGGTGATGGTTGAAGAGGCACAAGCCGATACCTTAGTTCGAGATATCCACCACAAACTGTTTACCAAAGAAGTTCTCGATATGAACTTTGGTCCAAGTTGGAATGACTTGTTTGCCCCTTTGGTCAGGCATACGGTCACCCCTTGGTGGTCCGAAAAGCGGGAACTTTTATTGGCAGAGGAGACCTCACCACGTTTTGTGTATGACTTGGACACAGTATCT
>CAKZLX010000303.1 GCA_937127265.1 uncultured Pseudomonadota bacterium | reverse complement strand
GTGTTGATGTTGAAGAGAAAGAAAAACTCGATCTCAAAAAAAGTGCTTACAACACCTCGAAAGATCTGTTTATCACTGGTTTACAGTTGCCAAACAGTGGAGATGCTCCAACACAGGATGTATTGGATTATCAGACGTCCAAAATATCGAAGGGGAATTACCAATTAGGATGTGAGGAGAATGATAACCTCTGTCACAAGGCGCAAGGGATGAGTCAATCGAGAGTCGTGGTGAACCCTCATTCTTTTTCGATGATGACCACAGAAGTCAGTCAGAAATTGTATCAAGACCTAATGGGCGAGAATCCAAGCATCTTTCAATGTATAGATTGTCCTGTAAATCAAGTTGGTTTACGAGATGCCATGGAATTTGCCAATGCACTTTCTAAAAAAGAGTCGTTAGAAGTTTGTTATGATCTTATGCAGGTAAGTATCAACGATAATTGTACTGGGTGGCGTATCCCAACAAGAGATCAATGGGAGATCGCCGCTACTGATGCGGAGAGGTTTTTATATTCCGGTTCAAACAATATTGAGCAGGTGGCCATTTATCGTCACAGCACAGGTCTTCCAGTTCGAAGTGGATTATTGGCTTCAAATGATAAGGGAATGTGGGATATGAGTGGGAATGTTGACGAATGGGTGTTTGAAATTGACAAAGACACAAGTAAAGCATTAGTCTGTGGGGGGAATCTTGATGACCCTACGGTTCGATTACGAACAACCTTTTGTCGAGAGCAGTTTATTGGGCGAAAGAATTATTTGACAGGATTTCGACTTGTTAAAGTAGAGTGAGGATAGAATATGCATAAATTATCATATGGAATGATTCTGTTGTGTACGGGGTGTTTAAAATCCGCGAGCAAAGAAGTCGATATCCCCGAACCTCCAATGGTAGATATCGTTACTTATACCGAAGAAGTCTTTTTAAGTGAGCAGGACTTATTGGATGGGTATCGACAGTTTGCTTTTACACTGCAAGACCCTTCTGGGAAATCACAAACTGATGATTTTTGTATGGTCAGGATCGATGCTTCCGCTTTGGATAAGTATCCAGAAGCATGGGTTTCTCCGAAGGCCTCGTTTACACTGCCAGTATCACTCTCAAACTTACCGTCATTGTTTGATAATCTTGAATATGCATCGGGTGAACGAAGAAGTTTTGAAGATTGTTTTTTGAACGTTATCGATGAGTTTGCATTACAGTTGGAGCAACAGGCTCTGACGGAAGCAGCTGCAGAATCTGAGGTGGTACAGAAAAGACAGCAGTATACTCCGAATGACCACATTTTTTCAGAAGAGGTGTTGGCACGGTTGATGACCACCTCCTTGATTGATGAGTGGTATGTTGAAGAGGTGAAGTCAAATACGTTGCCAAGTCGTACGCAAGATATGATCTTTGGCGATATTGTTCGTTACCTTCAGCTCAATTTGCCCGATAGCCATCACATCCGATATGGTTCGTCTTTGGCAAGATATCGAGACCAGTCTGTCGTAGTATCGACCACCATTACCAAAGATTTGCCAAACTTGACCATTTCTATCGATGCCAAGACTCCAACCGGAGAAGTCTTTCACCTGTATAAAGAAAAAATGTGGATTGGATTTCAACCCTCAGACTATTTTCATGCAACCGATACGGTTATTCAACGCGATATCAATGGTCGGACTGTCAGGGTGCCATCTTATTGTGTCGATTTGTCTGTGGCAGAAGTGATGCAAAAACCAGAGTGTCAGGTTCCCAGTATGACCACAGGTTCTACTCAGCAAGTATCCAACATCACCGAAAGTACCTTAGGTGAGGGTTCCAAACAGATTCGTCAAATCATTGTTGATTCTGGTGATGGGTATTTTTATCTTGAGATGGAATTTGAGAACACCAAAGAATATGCGCAAGTGGTTCGAATCCCAAGAGGAACCATTTTCCGTCCTGTGAACAACGGAAAACAAGTGGCGGTTGCTTCAGAAGATGTGGAGTTTACAATCAATGGGCATGAGAAGATTGTGCTCAAGCTACGGGTTTACTGTAATAATGTCAACTTGAGTGGACCATCTGGAGACAGTTATGTCATGACCTCGATGCGATTGTCTGATGATTTGTTGCAGGAGTTGAATTCGACCACAGGTGGTAATCAAAAGAAATTATGGACTTTGATAGGGAGTATACAATGATGTTGATGGTTGGTATGATCTTAAGTTTAATGAGTACGGTAAACGCGGAAGTTTGTACGGAGCCTTTTCAGACGTATCAGTTACAAAAGGGGGAGTCGTTGTACTCGGTTGCCCGTGATAATTTTGGAGACTACACGACCTATGATGGAGCCGAGTATCGTTCATGGAAAGTCCTTTTGGCAAGAAATTATCACTATATCAATCGGTGTTTTGATCGGAAGACATGTCAACAGGTACAATTTACCGATGAGAAACTCCAACAACTGTTTCCTGACAATCTTGTTGATCCACACCCTTTGTCTTCAAGTCAACTGAAGAATAAGTGTGTGGCTTTCAACAAAGAAGAGTATATTAGCCGGTATATTTGCTCATTAAATGAGGGAGATATTCTTTATTTGGCTGGTTCTGGACCACAAACCAAGGCACAACGAGATACTGTGGTTAAAGATATCGCACGAAACCCCACTAAACGACACAATGTAACAATCTACGAACGAGAGTCTTTGTATGATATTGTACGTCGTGCTTATGAAGGTTTTTCTTATACTGATGAGCAGTTAAAAGCGTATACAATGTCTTT
>CAKZLX010000302.1 GCA_937127265.1 uncultured Pseudomonadota bacterium | reverse complement strand
GAACTACATTGTTGGCTCTCACGTGTGGAATACACGCGGATAATAGGGGGATATTATGATTAAATTGAAAGTGACTTTGAAAAAAAGTGTCATTGGTTCTACTGAGTCTCAACGTGCGACCGTTCGTGGTTTGGGCCTTCGTAAGATTCGCAGCAGTAAAGTATTGAACAATACCCCTGCTATTCGTGGCATGATCAAGAAAGTTATTCACTTGGTTGATGTAGAAGAAATCTCCGTTGACTAATACAAATTTTATAATCTGAGGTTATTATGGCTAATGAATTAAGCAACCTAAGTCCTTCCAAAGGCTCACGTAAAGCAGCAATGCGTGTTGGGCGTGGTGAAGGTTCTGGAAAAGGTAAAACTGCTGGTCGCGGTATGAAGGGACAACGTGCTCGGGGTACTGTGCCCATCGGGTTTGAGGGTGGACAGATGCCATTGCATCGTCGTTTGCCAAAACGCGGTTTCAAAAACATTCACGCAACTCATTACTTCGAAGTGTCTGTTTCCAAGTTGGATGTCTTCGACTCTGGTTCAACAGTAGACATTCGTGCGATGAAAGCTGCTGGATTGATTTCAACTAAAATTGAAAAAAATGGTCGTTTGTTGAAAAATGCACGCGTTAAAATTCTCGGAAATGGTGAGATTTCTAAGAGTTTGACAATCGTTGCCGACAAGTTCACCAGTTCTGCAGTTGCAAAGATTGAAGCTGCAGGTGGAACCGCAACTGTATCTGGTTCTACTTCTGAAAGTTAAGAAGACTGACCAAGCGAATCTAAACTAGGATAGGCTGTGTTTGAGTCAATCGTTAATATTTTCAAGATGCAGGATTTGAGAAATCGAATCCTGCTAACTCTTGCTTTGTTGGCAGTGTACCGTTTGGGTATCTATATTCCTTCGCCAGGTGTTGATCGCGTGGCGTTGGCTGATTTTTTTGAAGACTCACAAGGTACTCTCCTTAGTCTGTACAATTTATTCAGTGGTGGTGCACTTCAACGTTTTTCTGTCTTTGTTCTTGGGATTATGCCCTATATTTCGGCCAGCATCATCATGCAGATTGGTCAAATTATGTTTCCGTTCATTGAGCGTTTAAAAGCACAAGGGCAAGCAGGTACCAAAAAGATCAATCAGTACACTCGATATCTTACAATCGGGATTGCGATTATTCAATCTTTTAGTATCAGTGTCGGATTGGAGCAAATGACCACGATGAGCAATCAACTTGTGGTCATCGAGCCTGGTTGGGCCTTTCGAATGATGACTGTGATCACGATGACAGCAGGTTCTTGCTTTGTGATGTGGCTGGGAGAGCAAATTACTGAACGGGGAATCGGTCAAGGTGCTTCGTTGATCATTACTGCAGGTATCATTGCGGGGATTCCTTCTGGCGCGCGCAATCTGATTCAATCTATGAACTTGGGACAAATCAACTTGCTTGAGATCACAATGCTTCTGGCATTTATGGTCGTCGTAGTAGGTTTGATCGTCTTCATTGAACGTGGTCAGTATCGCGTACCCATTCAATATGCGAAGAAGGTTGTCGGTGGCCAAGTCTATGGTGGGCAGTCAACGCATTTGCCCTTAAAGGTGAACGTATCAGGCGTTTTGCCTCCAATTTTTGCATCCAGTTTAATGTTCTTTCCTGCAACGATTGGTCAGTTGTTTCCAAATGACTTTTTTGCTGCAATTGCATCTGCGTTTGTGCCCGGCAGTTACACCTACATGGTTACATATGTCGTTTTAATTGTTGTATTTACATTCTTTTATACAGCAATCTCTTTCAATCCACAGGATGTTGCAGACAATCTACGTCGTCAAGGTGGATACATACCAGGTGTTCGACCCGGTAAGCAAACTCAAGAAGAGTTGGATCGTATTTTACTAAGGCTTACAGCAGGTGGTGCGGTGTATCTTTCTGCTGTCTGTATTCTTCCGGAAGTCTTGGCTAATTTTTACAACGTACCATTTTACTTTGGCGGCACTGGTCTTTTGATTATTGTTGGTGTGTGTATGCAAACCGTGAGTCAGATTGAAGGGTTTATGTTGACCCAGAGATATGATGGGTTGACGGGTCCGGATAAGCAAAAAACAAAAGGACGGCGAGGGTCTTTTCAGCAGAAGTCAAGCAAGCTGAATAAGTCTTCCTAGTTCAACGGAACAATTCATGGATTCCATAAGATCAATTTGTATTGTTACGAAAATTTGGGTGTTGTGGCCCTAAATCACTATAAATGGCTTGACAAATTCACTAAAATCCAATACTTATCCTGTGCAGTGCGCTTTGTGTTGGGTTCATAAGTCAGTTCACAAAGCTCAGTTATACTATTTTGAGGTATTACAATGAAAGTTCGTTCATCAGTAAAAAAAATGTGTGAGAAGTGCAAAGTTATTCGACGTAATCGTATCGTTCGAGTTATTTGCGAAAATCCAAAGCATAAACAACGTCAAGGATAAGGATTAATCATGGCTCGTATTGAAGGTGTGGATCTTCCACGAAATAAACGTCTCGATATCGCTTTAACTGCCATCTACGGAATCGGTCGAGTAAAAGCAAAGGAACTCATTCGCGAAGCTTTTGGCGAAGATTCAGCAGAAGAAATGAATGCGATGAGAGCACACAAGTTGACTGACAATGATGTGTCACGCATCCGTGCAGTGATTCAAGAATGGCGTGACTTGGATGATGAAGATCCAAGACATCACAAGGTTGAAGGTGATTTGCGTCGTAGTATCTCAGAGAACATTGACCGTTTGCGAAGCATCAAGTGTTTTCGCGGTTCACGTCATGCAAGAGGTCTTCCATGTCGTGGTCAACGTACAAAAACAAATGCTCGTACCCGTAAAGGTAAAAAGCGCGCAGTAGTTAAAAAGAAATAATTTTGTTGTAAGGAGTGAGCTATGGCCACCGCAAAAAAGAAAAGCAATAAGAAAATTAAAAAGAATATACCTGAAGGCATCGTTTATATTCAGTCTACATGCAACAACACCATTGTGTCTGTAACTGATAAGGCTGGTAATGTGTTGGCATGGTCGAGTTCTGGGCACATGAAGTTCAAGGGTTCTCGTAAGTCTACTCCTTATGCTGCTCAAGTTGTAGCGAAAGATGCGTTGACAAAATGTCGCTCATTTGGTTTGAATTCTGTAGCTGTAATGGTGAAAGGGCCTGGAACAGGTCGTGAATCTGCATTGCGCGCAATCAACGCTCATGGCTTGCGTATTACAGAGATTCGTGACATTACACCAATCCCGCACAACGGGTGCCGACCACCGAAACAACGTCGCGTTTAATATTCGATTGGTCAAATATTTTTTACATCGGTCTTTAATTTCATTTTCAAAAATCAGCGTAGAGCAAGTTTGACCGGACTTGTGGAAGCTGTTTTGGAGCAAACATGTCTGAGAACACTTCTGTGAATGAAGAACTCGTAGCCAAAAATTGGCGTACTTTGGTTCGACCGAAGAAAGTCACCAAAGCAATTACCAACACAAATCAATACGGTAAGTTTACTGTTTCCCCATTAGAACGAGGATACGG
>CAKZLX010000301.1 GCA_937127265.1 uncultured Pseudomonadota bacterium | reverse complement strand
CAAACCGGAATTTGGTGCGCGTGAGATGAATCGTGTGATCCATCGTGAAGTCAAATTGCAACTCGCCGAAGAAATGTTGTTTGGTAAACTGGAGCAGGGTGGAACTGCCGAGTTGATTTTGGAAACAGACAAAGAAGGCAAGAAAAGCATTCTGGTCAAAGCCAAAAAGAAGCGTGGTAAGAAAAAATCAACCAAGGAATAGACTGGTTCTATCTGTGTTGTCCACGCTGTTTTTGATGGGGGTTTGGTGTGTATCCAATGTACATGCCGAACCTTCCTCTGTTTTAGCGGCTAAACAACGACTCGACACCATAGAACAACTCAAAAAACCATGGTCAGTATCCGAAAAAGATCAACGTTTTCTCTGGACTAACTACTGGCAATCTCGAATGGGACTCACCCCTGAAGACCCTGATATTTTTGAACGGATATTGGTCATTCAGTCTGATTTAGCAGCGCAGTACCCTACAGATACGGTCGAACACTTGTTGTCTACCCAAATCAGTGCGCTGATGGAAACCAGTATCACGCTCTTACAACGTGACTTTGCAGTCCCCAATGGTACTTGGACAGAAGACGATAAAACGTATGTTCAGGACACTCTTTCCACTCATATTGAACATATACTATCCCAAACTGAGGTTACAACATGGATCGACTGTTGGAAAAGTGACGGTGGCTCAGTGGGAATTGAACTGTTTCGAGGCAGTGTATTGTCCTTTCATCAGCGTCTCATCACCAAAAACACTGCTCAGGATCTACGTAGACCACTGTCACAAGCCTTCTCCCTAGACAAGCCTATTCAAGCTGATTGTCCCAGATACAAACCAGCACAAGTTGAGGGTGCCTCGATACCGAAACAACCAACGCCGGTGTTGGTCAAGTATCCGAATGTACAGCAAGTACCACTGGAAACACTGATTTGGATTACCGTCACTGGATTCGTGCTGTGGGGAAGACGATTCCTTCCACCTCAGGTTATCGGATTGGCTTTTGCCCTTTGGATACTGGTCTCTATCGAAGGATGTGCCAGAGTAGTCACCAAGCCACTTATCCAAACAACACCAATGTTCCATACGCAAAACTGGCAGGTTGTGCCTTGGATAGAAACAGAGACTGAATTCTTGACACAGGGTTCATATTTGAGAGCACAGCGGATTTCCAAAACAAAATCAAAACAACGATTGGTCATCTTGGGAGCCAGTTCGGCACACGGTAGCAATGAATTATGGGAAAACAGTTTTGCTGGAATAGTAGCCGACAAAGGCACTTGGGAGGTGGTGAACATGGGAATTGGTGGTACCACATCAGCTGGTATCTTAGCCCTAATCCCATACGTACAACAATTAGAACCAGATGCCATCATGATTTATTATGGGCACAATGAGGTTCATCAAATACGACAGTTGACCAACTATGACCCACAATTTCTACAATGGTATCCAATACAGCGAATGTTGTGGTCATCGAGTCTGTATACCCTCCTGCACCAACTGTTACCAATATCACCACCAACACAAGAAACGCAATCAACCGCGGTCTCAAAACCATCGCACAATGAGAGTATTGACTTTGCTTCGGAACACTTTGAAAATAACATTGCCCTGACACTGCAGGCATTTGCTGACATCCCAGTCTTACTGTGCACTCCGCCCACCAACTATCCATTTGCTCCGATGATCGAAGTTGATTCTTTACCGCCTAATATTGATGAGATACAAGCCCTGATCGACAAGAGCGAAGAAGCCACCACCATTCAATCCTCCATCAAATCGCTAATTCCGACTTTGGCAAAACGACACGGTATCACCCACTGGGATATCGATCGCTACTTCCATCAAAATAGTCCAGATGGAACCTCAGCAAACGGTCTCTTTTGGGATGAATTACATCCAAGTGCTTTGGGACATCAATGGATTGCCACCGGTGTAGACAACTGGTTACACTCTATTGAACCGTCGAACCAAGGACATCAGGATGTGGACTGAATCACGCCACCAAAAACTTTGGGCAGAGATACTTCCCACCATTGAGCACGATGATTTGGCTCACGACTGGCTTCATGTCCAACGGGTCACCAAGTGGTGCATCTCGCTCGCCCAAAGTCTGGATGTATCAACCGATCTAGCAGGAGCGGCTGGTTTATTGCACGACATCATCAACATTCCCAAAGAATCAGACCTTCGTTCACTGGGGAGTACCCTATCTGCCCAAGCAGGCGTTCAATATCTGAAGCGCGCTGGATACAGCGAAGATGAAATCACCATTGTCACGGAGGCGATTGCAACCTGTTCATGGTCTCGGGGATTGGAGCCAACCAATGTTATCGGAAAAATTCTCCAAGACGCCGATCGTCTGGATGCCATTGGCAGTATTGGTCTGCTCCGCAACATCGCCTGTGCACAAGCCATGCGCAATCGAAAACACACTGGAACCCTCTATCACCCGCAAAGACCTGTCCCTTGGAACCAGTCTGAGGATACCCTCAATGACAAAGAACACGCCATTGATCATTTCTTTTGTAAATTACTCAAACTCAAAGAAGGCATGCACACCACAATGGCAAAGCAAGAAGCACAACGACGGCATGCTTGGATGCTCGACTTTCTGAAAGAATTAGAGAGAGAGCTCAGATGATTTGGCTGTGTTTCCTCTCATTCGCCTTGGCAACACCGGTCATTGACACCACACCCTTTACCACCGACAAACGCGCGCAATTTGAAAGTCACGCCACAGGTTGGATGGGACTCAACCAACAATGGGTGCGACGAATTTATGTGGGGACAAGTGTGGAACAAACCAAAATCTGGATGTCCCGTATGCAATCCCAATACTACAAACAAAAAGTCGATATTGTAGAAGGCACTTGGGATGAGGGACTGGGTAATGAGGACTTTCTGATGGTGCGTATTGGTACACTGGGTCTCATCTGTCAAGGCAGTGATGCCCACACTTGTATTGTAGATCTACAAAGCAAGATCATCGAAACCGAGCATACCTGCCCCAGCCCAACCTTCACTGAACAACCCGATTTGACTTGGTTTATTCCCTATGCGATCGAAGATTGTCAGATCCGTTTTCAAGGTGGCGAACCCACGTATCAAGAGTTGGGCATTACCTTTACCACACTGCCCTCTAGACTGGTTCTCTACGATCAGTTCGCCCAAAGTTGGGAATACATTCAACGTGATGATGGTGGTTTTATTCAATCGATTGACAAGGCAGACCCTGAAAGTCAAACGGCTCCACTGGACCAGTAAGCAACACTTGCATTTGTGGCATTGGTAATCCCTGAGTACGCAAAGCGTCTATCGCCTGAAGGGTTTGTTGCAGATATTGATCCCAGCCCTGCGGAGAATTAAACCGACCGTGTATTCGTACCATCGATGCGGGATCTTCCAAAATCTGATATTGTCGCAACAAAAACATCGAACGTGCCTTGTTGATCTCTGATTGGGTGACCCCATGTTGATGAATATCCGATAGAACCTGCTCCACAGCATCTAGTGATGACAATAAATTGCTTACATCCACCGTGTACTCAATCCGTATCGCCTCGCCTGTAAAATGAGAACCAATACTGTAAACCAACCCCAGTTCTTCACGCAAAGAGTTGCCGAGTCGCGATCGAACCCCATTGCCTAAAATCAAGTTGAGTAGACGTTGTTCTGGAGAGGTCAATCCACGCCAAGTGGTATCAATGCTTACCGCCACTTGAGGGTAGTTGGCCTGTTGTATCATACAAGAATGATCAAAAGAGGGCGCCCTCCTATCCTTTCCTAGGTTGGTCGTTACATTTCCGACAGAAGATACCGTTGTGATCTCAGCCACTGGTCGTTGTTGACTGTATATCACACTTCGCACCGTAAACGATTGGGTAAACCGGCTCCACAATTGACGTTGGACTCTCTTAGATAGGCGATGCTCACCCTCTAACCA
The DNA here is from genome assembly GCA_937127265.1 of uncultured Pseudomonadota bacterium. GTDB lineage: Bacteria > Myxococcota_A > UBA796 > UBA796 > UBA796 > CAJWHX01. The sequence continues at coordinate 11,064 of CAKZLX010000301.1, read as the reverse complement.
ATCCTGATGCAAATCACGCAAGGTTAGACTTTGCTTCGGCTCAGATACTTTGATGGGTCTAAACGTTTGGATAGTTTGTTCATATACTTGAATAGAAGATAATACCCGCTCTCCAACACCTTGTACCCGAATACAGAAGCCGTCAGATTGCCAGTCTAAATCACTAGACACCAAAGGTAACCTGTCGACTGTTTGAATATGCTCTCGAAACCCAGCTTCTAGTGTCCACCATCGACCATCCAGATAGTCCGAGGTCCAACAAGTCTCAATGACCTGCCAAGCAGAGTGACTATCTACCCACCATACCTCCTGATTGTCAAAGGTTAGCACTTCCACAGAGGGTAACGTAGGTGGTTCCAACGGCTGAATTGGTGTACTGGGTTCAGCAAACGCAGTGAATACCCACCACATCAGAATCGTTCCCCGTTGAGCCAATTGTCAGGACCCATCCATAACCACGATGCTTGCTCAATATTCCAATATGCCAAGGCTACCTCCAAAGAGTGAGAGGTCGGAAGTTCCAAATAGCGCTTTTGTTGCCAGGTAAAACAGTTCTCCCACTGAGCAACAGGTAAATGATCGACACAACTATGCAACAGAGCCACCCTGCCATCGTTGGTTTCCATGTAGCGCGTAGACAACAAGTATTGACGGTCTTGCCACGCTGACCAATTGACACTTGGTTCTTGAAGCCATTGACGCAGCGATTCCAAGGCTTCTTGGGGATGTTCAGTTTCAATGCTCAACACCATCAAACCACCATAGTCTCTGTTTTCTGACCACCCTTGAATGTGGTTCAGATGTGGAAGTTCATGCCAAGTTTGTGGTTGTGTTAAGGTGTACATAATCGCATCAGAAATCGATTCTGCCTGACTACCTGTGGGTGGTGCTGCAAAAGCCAACAATAACCGTTGTTGATCTGACTCGGTATACCAGCGGTGTTGTTCATTTTCGACAATCGGCATCGTACTGTTAGAGACCACTCCCTCTGATGGAAAATAAGACAACAATAAAGCCTGTAACCGTTCAACCTCCACATCACCCGATACTATCCAAGTCGCCTTGGTTGGTTGCAACCATTGGTCAGCGAAGCCACAGATATCCTCGACACTACTGTTTTCGATATCGTAAATTTGCCCCATCACCTCTTTGGACAAGGCTGGATGAAGTGAAAAGGATTTTCGTCGCAATCGATCTGCTACCTCACCATTGGCTTGTAGGGCACTGGAAAACATTTCATTGGCAATCACCTGTCGTTGGTTCTCTAGGTTTTCAGCCGTCACTCCCTGACAGAGTCGTAAAGAACGCTCTGCCTCAATATAGACCAGCCACTCTAAATTGGCACTTGATATCAGATCATGAATTCGAATTTCATCCCAATTTGTAGAAGCAGTACTACTTCCTCCGGCTTGTCGAAACCAACGATCCATATCACCATTGGCAATGTTGGCGGTGGTTTCAAACAACAAATGTTCGGTGAGATGTGGAATACCATCTGGTACGGAAGATGGGTCAAACTGATAAACAATCTCCACCTCCACCATCGGGACCTTATCATTTGGGGCAACGATCACCCGCATCCCATTGGTCAATACAAGGGTCGTAATCACTGTGTAGTGGTACGGGTCGCCGTTACGGTCATGGTACGCAAGGCATCAGATGTAGACCAGCGCTTGGGGTCAGTCAATTCCGCCAGTTCATTCTCACCCAACACTGTTTTGGCGGTACTCGCTTCAATCACCCAAGGCTCTTTAGCGGTAGCACTTCCAGAGTAGACCATTTTGGCTTCAGGGTAAGCGAGGTTCTGAATCTCAATGTTGACACTATCACCCAGATTGACATCTTTATTAGGGAGAAAAGACACCATATAGACAAAGAAACCTTCGGTGGCTTTGCCATTGGCGGGATGATCAATAGCCAACCACTCCCCTTTCATCGGTGTACCATCAACCGTAAAGGTCAAATTGCTAGACAGTGTATCCCATTGAGATTTGTTGTAGGCATTGATTTTACGTCGTTTGACATCCTTGGGATCGGAAACGGTCGCACCAATCTCTTGTAGGGCAATTGGGATCGGAATTTCCAATACCACCAAAGGCACCACGCCTTTATCAGAGATAGTAACCGCAGTTCTCAAGGAGTATTCTTCCTGTGAAAAGGGATGGGCTTCACCATTGGCACTCCACAGCACACTCGACAACAGAACACCAATCGGTGTCAGTGGATTCTTTATTGTCCAAGTAGCCATTGTTCTCTCCTTTGATTTGCTTCGTCTGCAGCACCACTGTCGATAACCAGAAAGTAGGCTTTGAAGGGCGCACTGTCCAAGGTCAAGGTTCGCTCATGCAATTCATCTCGCCGGAAGAAATGCGCCTTCACTTGATCACCAACCGCATATCGCTCAAGCAACTGGGAAACGTTGCCAGAAGTGGTTTTTATTCCATCCAAGGCCAACAACACATCCCCTGCTGACAACCCAGCTTTCTGAGCCACACCATTATCGAAGACATTTCGAATCTTGGCGCCCTCTGGAGACTTGGAAAAGGTGCAACCCAAATGAACGTCTATCGTCTTTTGAGAATCAACACCCCCAGCATCGCTATAGGAGGATGGAGCGCGGACATGCATTTCGATACCAACCGAGCCGAGGAGTTCTTCCAGAGGCAATTCCCCAACACCACGAACCACGGCATCAAACCATGACTGCAAATCAAGCCCGGTAATCTGTTCTGCCAATCGTTCTACACCGTCCTCAGGAACCCCAATGTTCTTGGCACCATACTCGGTCCACAATGCTTTCATCACATCATCCAAAGACTTTTGATGGTTGGTTTCTTGACGAATATGCAAGTCCAATGCCAGTGCGGCCAAGGCACCTTTGGCATAGTACGAAACCACTGCATTTGGCGCATTCTCATCTTGACGGTAAAACTTTGTCCAAGTGGTAAAACTAGAGTCAGCCAAAGATTGTTTGTGCAGTGCCGATCCTTTGTAGACACGGGTAATCGTTTTGCCCAGCATTTTGAGATACTGCTTGGTTGAAATCAGGCCACTACGCAACAATATCAAATCGTCATAATAAGATGTCCAGCCCTCAAAGACCCACAACAATGTAGTATACGCCTCGGTGTTGAGGTCATAGGGCAAATACGCCGCCGGCTTGATACGTTTGACATTCCAAGTGTGAAAATACTCATGAGAACACAAGCCCAAGAATTGAATGTACTCCTCAGACCGTTTTTCTCCCCAAGGTAAACTGTTCTTGGAACAGACCAAAGAAGTGGATGCACGATGTTCTAGACCACCGTAACCAGAACCAACTGCCATCACCTGAAATAAATATCGTTCCATGGGTGCTGGTTTTCCAAAGAATTTGATCTCAGTTTCACAAATCACCTGTAAATCCGCCAACAGTTGCTGGCGATCAAACCGAACATCCCCTGTCACTGCAATTTCATGAGGCACCCCGCAGGCATCGAAGGTTAGGTTTTCAAAGGTTCCCATTTCGATTGGGTGGTCAATCAATTCGTCGTGGTTTTGGGCCTCATACCAACCAAAGGCGCCTTGTTCGCCAACATGTTGCAAAGTGGTCGCCACTCTCCAATCGACACAAAGTGGATCAGAAGGAGATTGTAGCAGTACACGGTGCAACGATTCACTTTGCCCTTGCACCTCCAAGAATATCGATGTCCCGTTGCAGTATCCATGGGTTTGATCCAAATGCGCCATTCGTACACTTAAATCCCAAGCATAGACTTGATACTCCACAACAAACGGTTGCCCCCCTGATTGTACCAGCCAAGTATTCTTACTGGTTTGCTGTACAGGAATGGTTTCCGTTCCCACTTTGGCTTTCAATTCAACAATGTTTTTGGAGAATTCTCGAATCATATAAGAGCCCGGAATCCAAGTGGGCAAAGACAAGACCTGCCCTTCCGGATTTGGATGTTCAACAAAGACTGTCACCATAAAGATATGTGCGGCAGGATTGGAGGGATAAAGTGTATATTGAATCGACATAAGTTTCCTAAAAGGTGGCATAGAATAAGAAATCGTAGCACAGTTGCGATTGAGATGTATAGAAAATGAGATTAATCAGCCCGAAAAATGAAAAATGAAATCCGTTGGGTATCATCACAAGCAATGAGTCCCGAATCGGGTAATACACAAAGTTTTGTAGCCAAGGGAAGAGACAAGGGATAACGAGCTTCTTTTTGCCGTTGAAAATCCAAGGCGACCAAACCATTGGTACCAAGTGCAACAATGGTTCGACAATTGGGGGCGATTTGATAGACCTGTTGAAATGACCAGACGTCTTCAATCTGCATCTCGGAGATGACCACATATTCCTCAAGATGTGTATCCCATTCTAATAAAGCAATCAGATCATCTTCACCCATCACCACATAATCTTCATTGGCACTCATCAGAAAGGGGTCACTCAAGCCTTGGATCGTTTGATACTGTCGAGAGAGTTTCAACCCCCACAGTTCCAGTTTATCCATCAAACGCAAACCATAGGCGGTTCTCCCCAAAGAAACGATGGATTCAACACGATTGATGTCATCGGCTGACAAAGAGGAATGGAAGCCCAGCCCAAAGATGACACCACCGGTTATACTGGACCACACTCCGAGGGTTGCTCCATCACAGGCCAATACCCGTTGTCCATCCGCACTCAAAGCCACGGTAGGACGCGAGCGAAATCGAGCTTGGAATTGCAATTTGACTTCACCAGTATCTTCCAGAACATAGAGTACCTGATTGGCCCAAGCCACAATTTTCCCTTCTCGATAACACAATGCCTCAAATGTACCTTGGTCTTCCAATCGAAACAGTTCTTGGTGCATTTGAAACAAGACGTCCCAACGATAGAGTCCACCATCTCTGGTGGCTATCAAGACATGAGCATCACTTTCCACAGAAACCAAATCAATAATCGAATCCACACTCCAAAAGGGTCCCTCTTGTCCTGTATTGGAATCCCACGATCGAATCCCTTCTCTGGATACGTCTAACAACCATTGTCCGTTGGCGGTTGACATCATTCCAATACGAGATGCATCCACCCGTTGTTTTGGATATTCTTCCAAGGTCACCTTGCGTTGGATTGATGAGAGGCGGTAGTCAAACATTAACCCTTCACACTGACGCGCCATCTCCTCCCAACCGAAGTCTTGGCACTTCTCTCGCCACAAAGTCAAAAATCGATACTGTACTGACTGCTCCGGCCATTCTTGAATCTGGAGTGCCACTTGATGAATCGCTTGAATCAACACGCGGGTGGAAAGTGTTTTCGGTGCTTGTTGCAACTCACGAATGATACTGGGAAAACCTTTGTCTTGAATAGCCTCCTCGAGTGTTTCCACATCCCAATAGGCATGGCGATCAGACAAGGCCAAATCAACCAACGACCGTTGATACAACAGTTGGTATTCCTGATTGAGTTCGTGAACACGTTCAGTAAAGGTGGTAATCGAGGTCGACTTCACTCTTCCACCTCGGTCCACAATTTGGATTCACGAGCCCGTTGGTGCATCCACTCGATTTTGGCACGAGAAACTTGTTCGTGCACCGCGGTCTTGATGATGTGAAAGGGATCCCCATAAGTTTCGGCACACTGTTGACATTGCAGGTACAATTGCATCAATTCCGTTTCCTTTTCTTTGGCAATCCGAGCCTCGGTTTGTTGAATCAGCCCTTGCAATTGTGAGACTCGACGAATCAGACGCACCAATATATCCCCACTGCCTTCATCCTTGGGGTCTACAATCGCTGGGCGTTTCAATAAGGCTTCAAGCGTCGTGATATCTTTTTGTTGATAGGCTTCATTGATTTCCATCATCAAATCGGTGCGTTGCTGTTGGGCTTGGGGATCAGTCACCAAATCCGGGTGAAATTTTTTCACTAAAGCACGGTACAACTCTTTGGCAGTACGCCGATCACGTTCAGACGGTGGGGTTTCAAGATTGTCCTCGGAAATCACACTGGTTTTCTGGTGTCGACGGGCCCACTCTTCTCGGGCATCGGCAATAGAACTCGCCGACCATTCAAACGGGTCTTCTGGTGGTGGACGTAGACCATCGCGAACATCCCGCAAACGATCAATCACCAAGCCAGTACAGGCAATGCGTAAATTCCATCGATCGAGTACGGCATACAAAGGTCCCATCACCTCCAAATAGTGTTGTTGAAACAAACTGACTTCCATACACAAATTTGCAAAGTCGGTCTCAACAAGGGTCAGTTTCTCTTCCAACAGGGAAACCTCTTGGCGTTTCTTTTGAATCTCTATTTCTTCTGGGGTCATGGTCATCGTATCTATTGGCTGGCAGGCCATGAAGGTAAATTACTCTGATCGTTCAAAATGGTGGATGCCCACTTTGACTCAAAGTTGGATATATACAGTAAACCTAGCCCAAATGTCCTCTCTTCATCAAGTATACAATGCAAAAATGGTTCGAAAACAACCCTGTCACCTCTCATTTGTTGTTGTGGATGACCCTCATCTTGATCTGGTTGGAGGCGATTCACCCCAACACCATTGAACTCGACACCACCTGGTTGGTGATAAACAATCCTATATTGTCCCAACCATTCAATCAATCTTCAAGCGTTTTACAAAGTATTTTCTTTGACTTCACCCAAGGTACCCGCCTTACACTAGGAGCAGAATACCTACCTATACGCGACCTTACCGTTTGGCTAGATTGGTTACTGTTTGATACCTATTGGACAGGACATCACCTTCATTCCTTGTTGTGGTATGCCCTCTCTTGTTCACTGTTTCTTTCCTGTAATCGGATTTTATTTGGTAATACATGGATAGTATGGGTTGGCACTCTCTTCTTTGCTGTACATCCTACACATGTGGAAAGTGTGGTTTGGTTGGCTTCCCGTAAAGATTTAGTATCTTTGGCCTTTTCACTGTTGGCACTGTTGCTATACCTGCTTAGAAAGCCTCTACCTTTGATTAGTCTGATAGTCATGCTGGCCTATTGGTCGAAAAACACGGCTATCGTGATGGGACCTTTATTGGTGTTGGTATCGTTGACGGTACATCAAGAGGACTGGAGAAAGGTAAACTGGTGGTTTAAATGGCTTTGGGTCGCCGTACCGTTGATGATTGGACTCTACATCACTTTACAGGTGGGAGCGGATGTGGCGATGTTTGCCAATCCACGTGGAGATACCCCAATCGAGACCTTGAACATTGCGATTCAAACTTGGGTACAATATGGCAGGATGCTCTTGTGGCCCAACCAACTCTCTTTGTTCTATGCGGAACCTGAAGTCACTTCTTGGTATTCAACCGATATCTGGATTGGATTTGGTTTATGCGGTGTCATTCTCACGGGTACTTGGTACGGATGGCAACACAATCGTTTATGGACCCTTGCCCTATTGACCATTCCACTCGGACTACTTCCAGTTTCCCAAATCACTCCGATTCAAAACCTAATGGCAGATCGCTACCTGCTATTGCCCACTATTGGACTATCTTGGTGTCTTATTTTGCTGTTGAAACAGTTGTCGAGGCGCTCAAAATATGTTCCGATTGTGCTTGGCATATGGCTTCTCAACCTTTCATGGTGGACAATCGACCGTATTTCGCTATTTCACTCTGACATCGAACTTTGGACCGATGTGGTCAACAAACAACCAATGGAAATCCGAGGCTGGATCACTCTCAGTGCGTTGTATCGAGAACAAGGTAATGTAGAGAAAGCGACCCAACAGATACAGGAAGCCATCGTCTATCACCCCCACCATCCAAAGATCGCCTTAGCCAAAGGCATGATCGCCCTTGCCAGAAACGAATCCACGAAGGCCAAAACCTATTTTCAACAAGCCTGGACCGCCGACAATACACTTCGCGAAGCCGGCAACAACCTCGCCTTACTATTGCAAAAAGAGAATCTTACACTCTCGATTGAAGTCGCCAAAGAGCTAACCACAGTTCACCCCTTGTACGTCCACGGTTGGGATGTACTCGGTAGTGGTTGTCTACAAATTTCGGATTATCAATGTGCTGATGAAGCACTACATACTGCGCATCGTATTTCCCCTTATCATTTGAGTACGCTAATCAATTTGGGCTCCTTAGCCTACTTGCAAAAACACTGGTCCGAAGCCGAACACTGGTGGCGTCAAGCGCTTTCGATTGATCCAACGCATCAATATGCCCTTGCTGGTCTCGAAGCGACTGTGCAGAAACAAAGTAGCATTGATCAGCCATAGAGAAAGTCCCTTCACGAGGTGACACCAGCCCAATTTTACGATACATTGCACCAATACTTTTTGGAGGAACTATGGGAAAGAACAAAGAGCGAAAACCGATTCCACGTCCACAATTTCCAAAACGTGCAGTGGTCACTGGTGGGATGCCCTACGGAAACAAAGAATTGCATTTTGGTCACATCGGTGGTGTCTTTATTCATGCCGATATTTTCACTCGATTCCTCAAAGACCGAATTGGTAACGATAATGTCATCTTTGTGTCTGGAACGGACTGCTATGGCTCACCCATTGTCGAATACCACCGTCAAAAAGTCGAACAAGGTGCTTTTGAAGGTACCCTAGAAGAATTCGTCATGCAAAATCATGCACACCAAAAGGAAACACTTGCCCAATACCACGTCGCCCCCAGTCTCTTTGCCACCTCTGCCTTTGGACGATCTGGAGAAATCCACCAAGAGATGAGTGCTGAAATCTTTACTACCCTTCAACAGCATGGTCACCTCCAAAAAATGTCTACCGCCCAATTCTTTGATACTGAATTGAACTGTTTTTTGAACGGGCGACAAGTTATCGGAAAATGCCCGATTAACGGCTGTCAATCTGAAAAGGGATATGCCGATGAATGTGGCTTGGGACACCAATACCAACCCCAAGAGCTCATCAATCCAATTTCTTCGTTGTCCAATACCACCCCCACACTCCGAGAAATTGAAAACTGGTACATTGAAATTGATTCGGTCAAAACAGCCTTGGACACTTGGATCGAGACCTGCAAGCAAAAACGCACCCTTCGACGATTTGCCCAATCAGACATCGAAGAATTCTTTGCCCCACCCATCATCCACATTCTCTCCAAATTTGAGGCTGATTTTCAAGCCTTGGCATCCTCTCTACCGAGTCATACCATCCACGAAAGTAAAGGAAAGTCATTTCAAGTGGAGTTTTCCAGTCTATCCGATCGAGAACAAGCCTGTGATGCACTGTCTGCGGCCAACATTCAATATCGAAATGGGAAAACACTAGTCCCCTTCCGCCTCACTGGCAACATTGAATGGGGAATTCCCGTACCTCACAATCCCGATTTGACCTTTTGGGTATGGCCGGAGTCTTTGTGGGCGCCCATTTCTTTTACCGCCACTTACCTCGAAAGCATTGGACAAAGTAAAGATGCTTGGAAGGAATGGTGGTGCTCTCCAGAATCTGAAGTTTATCAGTTTATCGGAGAAGACAACGTCTACTTTTATGGTCCTGCACAAACCGCTATTTTTGCAGGATTAACCTCCGAAAGTCCCACAGGGGCACCTGTCGACGGAGAATTGCAACACACCCAATTGGTGGTCAACAAACACCTCTTGTTCCTCAACAGTAAAGCCAGTTCTTCAGGCAAAGTAAAACCACCAATGGCGCGTGAACTGCTCAATGAATACACTGCCGAACAATTGCGGGCACACTTCATCTCCTTGGGACTGGGCATGAAAAACATCTCCTTTGCACCCAAGTCATACGACCCAACAGCCACTGAAAATAGTGCCGATCCGGTGATGAAAGAATCCCAATTTATGAGCAACGTCCTCAATCGATTGGTCCGGAATGCCTTTTACACTGCGCAAAAATGTACCGATGGGCAGATTCCAGTGGGTACTGTATCCTCCTCCGTACTGGAAGATTGTCAACGGAGTATTCTCAATTATGAACGCAGTATGCACAGTAAAAATCTCCACCAAACATTTGGTACTGCGGAAAAGTTAATTCGAAATGCGAACAAATGGTGGAGCAAACGCAGTAAAGAGATCGATTGGGAGAACCCAGGTGAATCGGTGACCCAACCCTTGATTGACCTGTTTCACTACGTCAAAGTGGCAGTGATGTTGATGCACCCTATCGCACCTCTTGGCTCTGAAAAGGTTCGTCACCACTTAAATGTGAGTGAACATTTGTGGTCTTGGGAACACATCTTTGAGCCAATCTATGGACTCATCGATGATAGCGAGACCCATCATATGATTCACGTACCCCCACGTACTGACTTTTATTAATCAATAATAAAACACCCTACCCAGGACTACACGATGGCAAACGTATTGATTTTAGACTTTGACGGCACACTCACCGATGCCGAAGCCGAAGGGCTTCCCTATCGTCAAGGCTATCTAGAAGATGTGGCTTTACTGGCTGATGTTGATGTCGACACCGTTATCCAGTGGGCATCAGAAATGGATGACGAACTACTGGCCAATCCAGGTGACTTTGGATGGAAGTTCAATGGACACATCGTGGCACCCGCTTGTGTGGATCCTTACTTACGGATGATGCCCATCGCAAGAATGGTCTTTGATCGGGCAAACGCCTTTATGAATGACGCTGAACGTGACCGTATCTTGGATCGGATTCTGTATAAATACAATTACAAAAAGACGGCCACCGTTTTCCGTCCCCATGCCGCACAGTTTTTTCAGAGACTTCGCTTACTTGAGCAAGGCAACAACCCTCTCTATACAGTCATCGTGACCAATTCCCACACGATTCCGGTTCAAGATAAAATCCGTTTGTTGGGAGAACAACATGGTGTTGATTTTAACTGGTTGGTAGAGAGAGTCGTGGGTTCAGCCCGAAAATATGTATTGGATGAGAATACGGATACTCACTTACAAATCCCCAATCTCAACCGTCCAATTTATGTAAATCGCCTTCAATATGATCGTATCCTCTCCAAAATATTGGTTGACTATCAGTCATCGTGGGAGCAAACTACGGTGCTGGGCGATATTTTCGAGTTAGATTTGGATGTCGAGTGTGGCATCACCCAATTTATCTCTTATATTT
>CAKZLX010000300.1 GCA_937127265.1 uncultured Pseudomonadota bacterium | reverse complement strand
GGTGCTTGTTCCACTCTGGATCCCACCTAACAGCTTCATATTTTCGCCAGATTTGAACTCGTTCTCGAACACATATTTTTTGATTGCGTTTTGATCGGAGTGTTCATCAGAGAGAATCACTCTGTGATTGACACTGGCAATCGCATCATCCAAGTTCTTTGCTGAATTATCCAGTTTACGCATGATGCTGTTGATTCGTTTGGTGAGGTCTTTGTCATAGATGAGGGTGTGAATCAGACCATTGCCTTCTTTGATTTCTTTGGTAATGGCTTCCAAATCTTTTAAGGAGTTGGCCAAAGATGCCGCTTCAATTTCCTCGTTAGAACCCAAGATGTTGTTGACTTTGTTGGATATGTCATCGGTGTTGTTTAAGATTCCCGTGACTTTTTTGGTGTAACTGACGATGTCTAAGGCTTCTACCGTTCGAATCCAGTCGTCTTGTTCCATCGTGGTGCAACTGGAGTCTCCCACTGAAATGGAAACGTATTTATCACCGAGTACGCCAATCGAATCAATTCTGGCTACTGAGGAGCGTTTTGACTGTACGCTGTCATCGATTGGAAATTCGTCACTGGGGTCACATTGCCGAATCCGATGTTGAAAGGTTTTTGAAATCGAGAGTTTGACCTCCACCTTGCCCAGTTCGGTTTCTGAAAAACGCAACTCGGTGACTTCTCCCACATCAATACCCGACAGGCGAACCATTGAACCCTGTTTCAAACCAGCCACGTCATACCAAACGGCATTCAATACATAATGTTCTTCAAATATCTTGGTGGAACCACTGACCATAAACAGTGTACCCCCAAGCAAAGCAAAGAGAAACGAGACGAACAAACCAACTTTGGCATTTTGTGATACAGCCATTGAATCCTCTAACAGGGGTACTCTTTAGGGTAGTGTATCACGATTGGCAGTAGACATGCTTGACCAGCGATCGGTAATCGATAATTGGGGTGGTGTATTGCGCGTGGGTAGCCAAGTTTGTTGTTCATTTTGTTGATCGTTCCACAAATCTCCAATTGTTTGGGCTATCCAAAAATTGGCTTGGGAAGTGGGGTGCATGTCATCCAAAAATGCATCTGATTTACGGAGACCAAAAACCCGTAAAATCGGTGCTACATCAATGATTGGTATGGCAAAGTGTTCTGCAATTGAGCGTTGTGCCTCAAAATAAGGGTCCCAAGTGACTTCCACATCGACGATATCCAAACGATGTCGGTTGGCTGGCTGGATCAAGATGACTTCAATATTGCGTTGTTTGGCTTCGATGATGATTTGCGAGAGAGTTTGGATATAGAGATCCAGTGGAACCCGACGCACTCCCTCGGCATAGGGGTCACGAACCCAAGATATTTTGGCGTGGGGTGAGGCTTCGGGCTTTGCAGGATTGAAAACATCGGGTCGAAACAGTTTGGTAAGGTGAATAAATAGCGCACTGTGCTTCACTAAACGTATCAGTTTGTTTTTGGGAGACTGTAATTCTTCCATCCACTGGGCATCTTGGAAATGATCGAAATTGTTATCAGACCAGAGATTGCCAATTATCAACACTGAAGGTTCTAAGTCCCAACCGATTTCGGTTAAAAAGTCGAGGGTTTGCAGTGTGGAGTAGCCAGGTGTGGCACCACAGAGAACGTCAATTGTCTGGCCATTATTTCGCAGCGCTGTTTCCAAGTGGTGATGTAAGGTTTCTGTATCTTGTAAACCGTGCCCAAAGAAACTGGAATCACCCAGTACCAGCCACTTTTCACTCTTTGTTTCAATATCGGTTTGTCTCATGCCCAATCGGTCAATAGTGACCTTCGCTCCGAATTGTTCTTGGGTTCCGGGTGTCATGGACCAAATCCGTGTGGGATGGGCTTGCAATTGCATACCGACACTGGGAGCGTGGATGGCTGGAAGGGGAGCTTGTCTGGCGATCACTTCTCCGAGGATGAGGAGTAGCAGACAGGGGATGGTGGAGAATAGAAGTCGTTTCATGGAGGTAGTGTATCTATTTTTCAGTGTAATGACAGAGACTTGCCTTGTGAGAATACGCTCCTAGAATTAGGTTTCTACCAACTGATACTGTCAAGATCGAAAACAGAAACAAACAGAGGAGTGTTCATGTCCGATAGAGACCACAAAAAGGGAGAAATCGTCGCCGGTGCTTTGGCGCCACACCCACCCCATTTGGTATACGCCCAAAATCCACCACAAAATGAACCGCGTTCCGAAGGAGGTTGGGAAGTCTTGCGTTGGGGCTATGAACGACTTCGTAGAAACTGGTCGAAACTGGACTATGATGTCATTGTAGTGCACTCTCCCCACTGGAAGACCCGTTGTGGCACCCATTTTCTGGGCGTAGAACACTTTGCTTCCAAAAGTGTCGACCCGATTTTCCCCCATCTTTTTCGCTATACCTATGATCTCAAGGTCGATGTCGAACTCAGTGAGTTGATTTGTGCCGAAGCCGAGGCCGAAGGACTGGAAACCCAAATGATGCGCAATCCTGATTTTCGAGTGGATTATGGAACGATTACCGCCTGTCATTTGAGTCATCCGGAGTGGAACAAGCCGATCGTCTGTATTTCTTCCAACCAAGCCTACTTTGATTTCAGTAACGAAGTGGGAGAGGCGCGCATGTTGGCACTGGGTCGGGCTACTGCTCGGGCGATTGAGAACAGTGGAAAACGGGCGGTGTTGTTGGCTTCTTGTTCGTTGTCGCATCGTCACTTTACCAAAGAACCCGAGACTCCTGAAGATATGAAGCACGAACATGTCTATCACAACGGTCAGTATTTGTGGGATATGAAGATTTTGAACCTGATCAAAGAAGGCAAGTGCCAAGAAGTACTCGATATCATGCCCGACTTCATTGAACAGGCGATGGCTGAAACCAAAGACGGTTCCTTGACTTGGCTGATGGGGGCGTTGGGTGTTCCCGACTATCCGGGAGAGGTGCATGGCTATGGTTCGGTGATTGGAACAGGAAATGCAGTCGTGGAATGGAATCCGGCTTGGAAGTCTGCTTTGAATAATGGAGGTGTGCAATGAGTGCGGTATTGGGTTTGATTTTGCCGGGGTTACCCCATCCACTGCTTCGTCCAGAAGGCAACCCTTCATGGGGAGAGATTCGTAAAGGGTTTGAGGCAGTTCGCCAACAGTTAATTGATGCCAAAGTAGAGCGATTGGTTCTCTACAGTACCCAGTGGTTCTCGATTTTGGGTCACCAAGTGCAAGCCCACGCCAATCCTGCTTGGACACACGTTGATCAAGAGTTTCACGATTTGGGTTCGATGCCCTATTCTTTTCAAGTGGACAGGTCGTTTTCAGAATCTGTCGTCAAACATGCCACCAAACGAGGCTTGCATGCTCGAACGGTTGATTATCACGGTTTTCCGATTGATACCGGTTCAGTGGTGGTCAACCAATTGCTGAACCATGACAACCGTTTTCAATTGTCGATTGTGTCCTGCAACATGTATGCCGATCGGGCAGAGACGGTGGTTTGGGGTAAAGCGGTAGCCGATGCTCTAGAACACGACAGCAAACGCACGGCTATCATCGCGGTGACCTCTCTCAGTCGACGTTTACATACTCAACGGGTTGCCGATGCTGATGATCATGTTTCATCACAGATGGACGATGAGTGGAACCATAAACTGCTGGAACTGTTGGCAGACGGTCGTTTGGAAGATGTGTCTCAACTGGCCCGTACTTTTGCTGCACAAGCCCATGCCGACAACAAATTGAAGGCCATTTGGTGGTTATCTGCGGTGATGGGTGCGCACAATCGCTATCGTGGTACCGTCCATGCTTACGGTCCCATCTTTGGAACAGGATCAGCAGTGGTCAGTCTCACCCCAAGTGATTCAGAAGTTGGAGGTCATGAGTTTGATGAAGACGATGTGGAATACTTTGCCGGTGACCGAGAGGTGCTAGAGGTCAAGCCAGAGAGACCTGTACTGGATCTGGAAGAAGAATCCTCGTCAGATGAAGAACTGAATCAGCCAACAGAGAGTGGTGGCTCAGTGGTCAATACCCAAAAAGCTCCGAAACCCGTGGGGGCCTATCCCCATGCTCGTCGGGTAGGCGATTTGTTATTCCTGTCGGGTGTGGGACCGCGTCAGCCAGGTACCGATGCTATTCCAGGTGGACCGATTCGGGATGCTGACAAGAACCCATTAGACTATGATGCAGCAGCCCAGACTCGTGCGGTGATTGAAAACATTCGGATCATTTTGGAGGCATCAGGGTCTTCATTGGATCGAGTGATTGACGTACAGGCATTCTTGATCGATATGGATAGGGATTTCAAAGCCTACAACAAAGTCTATGCCGAGTATTTTACCGACATTCAAGCCACCCGTACCACGA
Source organism: uncultured Pseudomonadota bacterium (assembly GCA_937127265.1). Taxonomy (GTDB): domain Bacteria; phylum Myxococcota_A; class UBA796; order UBA796; family UBA796; genus CAJWHX01. Next base: position 2,260 of record CAKZLX010000300.1, on the reverse strand, counting down.
TTGCCATTCGGGCTTTGCCAACGCCGATTGCGGTGGAGTTTAAGGTGATTGCTTTGCCAGGTGATGTCCCCAAGCCACCACTCTAAGCAGGTGATTCATGCCAAAACTGATTGATATATCACCCCTGATATCACCAAAGATAGCGGTATGGACTGGGGATACACCGTTCTCACAAGAGTTTCTTTGCCGCTTTGATACCGGAGCCAATCTCGATTTGTCGACCATCACGACGACGGTACATTTGGGTGCCCATACCGATGCTCCCAGTCACTATGTGCCCAATGGTGAAACGATGGAGACCCGTCCACTTGATCTGTACTATGGACCATGTCAGATCATTACAGTCGATGTGCCAAGGGGTGAGCGAATCTATCCAAATCACTTGAATGGTGTCGAGATTACCGCAGAGCGTGTTCTCTTTCATACCAAATCCTTTCCAAACCCCAATCACTTCAACACCGATTTCAATGCACTGTCGCCTGAACTAGTAGATTACTGCGCTGAGAAAGGGGTACGACTGATTGGATTGGACACACCATCTGTTGACCCGTATTCATCGAAAGCCTTAGAGTCCCATAATGCTATCTTCAGACATGACATGGCGGTGTTAGAAGGGGTAGTGCTTACCGATGTAGAGGATGGAGTCTATACGCTGATTGCCTTGCCACTCAAGATTCAAGGTTCGGATGCTTCACCGGTTCGGGCGGTGTTGGTGGAGTGAGTATTGTCTCTAAATATTTCTTAACTTTTCAAATAGAGTTGTTCTATACCCTACAACCTTCTCATTCCATTGCTCAAGCGTATCGGGCATTGGGAATGGTAGGGTTACTATGTGGAGTTGGAAAGGTGTAGAAGGTGTGCTCTCTAGATTTGTGCGAACTCGAGCAAAGGAACGAATGTTAAGAGTATCATCATTTCCTGGATAGATAAGAGTCGATGCAAATGGTGTCTTTTCTGTGTAAGCGAGAGAGTAAACGAATATCTGATGTTGGTCCCCAGACTCTGGTGTTGATGGTACAGGTTTGTATTTTGCATCACCCACGATCCATCCAAGTGTGGGAACCTCAAAGACGACATCGATATCTTTGTCTTTACTAGAAATATTTTCCCAGGTTCGAACTGTTACTTGAACATGCTTGGCGTCGGTAATTTGTTCAACACATCGTTCCCAGATTTTATCGGTGTTCAATATCCAGTAGAGTCCATTCTCCTCTTGACTGTTTTCCAGTACACTGGAAGGCATACATAGAATTTTCTTTGCTAGGGCGACAGCTTTACGAAATCGTCGATGTTGATAGGGCACTCGAAAATGAGTGGCGGCATAAATCGCTTGCTCCAGCGGCATCGAAGGGATGTGTCCAAGATAATGACGTATTTGTCCAGCACCATCTTGAGTTTCGACGAAGGTTTGTTGAAGATGTTCCAAATTGAGTGCCGATAAAACACCACCATTAGCGACTAATTCTAGAGTAGTGGCTAGGAGTTTATAAATTGGAAGTCCAGTTGTGAAAGTATCATACTCACATTCGAGTGAGGGAATGCCAAAGGCCATGTGCTCAACGATACCTCGGTTGGTAATACGACCCTTGATTGCAGAGGTTCTTTCGATTGTCGAGATGTACCCTTGTCGCAGTTCATCCTGAAGTTTTTTCATTTCACGGACAAACTCATATTGCGCCAGCAGTAGAAATGGATCTGGGTTACCAAATGTGATGTCGTCATTTTTTAGGAATCCACCGGTGTCCTCTATTTCGGAGTCTGGATTTGACGTTGATTTTGAATTGTGTTTTTGGAACAACAGGGCCAGTAGAATTATTTTTTGGAGATACTCATTGAATCTTTTCTTGTCATTTACAAACGGTAGTTGCGTTGCATCCCTTTCCTCCTTGCTCGGCAGTCTTGGTGGCCTTTTACGTTCAAATGCTATTAAGTCTTTGTTTTGTTCATTGACTTCATCACTCTCTGCAAGTTCGTTGAGTATGTCTTCCCACTTCTGGTCACTTGATGTGAGATACACAATATCGGTTTCATGCAGCAAAAGGTTGAGACATGAGGTGTCTGATGTAACAATGTGTTCGTAGTATGTGTCATCATCGGAACGCAGTTTCTTAAATACTTCGGAATCTCGCCATAATTTTGGAATGACCAATATGTTGATACTGCGATCATCTTTGCTATGCGAAAATAAGCCCGACTTCTTGCCTTTACCCGAGGCTGTGATTTTGACATGCATGATGGTCAATCTTGATCGTCTGCGTCT
>CAKZLX010000299.1 GCA_937127265.1 uncultured Pseudomonadota bacterium | reverse complement strand
CAAAAGTAGGTATGTGACCAATCCAAAAGTCCTGAAGGGTCATCTCGGCTCCAGAATAAAAGGCACCACCGACCTTCGCACCAACAGGTTCACCATCACGTTCCTCATCCCATACAACCTTGGAATCGACGATTCGAATCGGTAACAAGGAATCTTCTTTGGGAATAGAGGCTTGGGTGTTGCGTCGTTCAAAGTTAACCCACAAATACCCCCTTCCTCCTTGTTCACAATCAGGGGATATGGGATTGTTGAGTCGGACCGTGAGCACACCCTCATCCACTGCCAGTCCTTGCATATCGACACAAATCGTTTGCAATCGCAGTTTGGGTAATAACCGATTGGACAATTGTATCTGTTGCTTGGAAACCGAGACTGCAAAACCCTGTTGCTGAATATACGATACCCATGCGTTTTTACTGGCGTTTTGTTGTAAATCAACCCACTCCCAAGCATTCCCGATTTGATCGTATACCCCAAAAGAACTGATACAAGTATCCAAGGTTCCACTGGGTTGCACAGATTCCCACTTCTTTGGTTGAGCGGGTGGATTCACAATACATTTGTCGTCAGCCTTGCTATCTCCCCATGGATACAATCCACCACCCTGACCCAACTGCCCATCACCAGCATCAACCCACTCACGATAGGTTGCCAATCGCAAAGACTGATCATCGATGATGGTGTTGGCACAAGCCTCTTGGGCATCAAACAAGGATACGTTTATTGATGGCAAACGATTGGCTTGAGATTCCACTTTCTGATCTGTGGTTATCCGCGACTCATATGGATGAATACAAAACACTGGATTCTTCGAAGGAATGGGAACCAACCCCTTTGGACAAATTTGAGATGTAGACGTGGAAAAACCACCTCGACAGCCTATAATTTGTAGCAGAATCCAAAACATACCCCACTATAGCAAATGATAGAACGGTCACCACAAAAAGAGTTTTGTCATACATTATATGGGGTGATACCTTGAAACAAAATTGATCATCACAGGAGTTCTCTATGATTATGATGTTGACTTTGTTAGCCTTTGCCAATGCAGAAGAAACTGACGAAAGCGAAAAGGAAGAAAAAGTAGTCACCATTGCCGATGAGGTAGATGGTTGGACCCATTATGCAGGTTTATTTGATCTCTATTTGGACCCTGAAACCGGTAGTTTGAACATGGTCATCGACAAAGAGGATCTGAACAAAGAATACATCCACTTCGCGCAAACCCGTGATGGCGTCTTGGAATCTGGACATTTTCGGGGAAGTTATCGCGGTGAAAGTGTTTTTCGCATTCAAAAATCATACGATCGAATCGAATTCATTCAAGAAAACACTGCTTTCTACTTTGATCCCAGCAGTCCAATTGCCAAAGCCAAAGATGCCAACATTAGCCCTTCGGTCTTAGCCTCTGTCAAAATCGATGTCACCGACAAAGATGAGGAGGACAATCCCACACGCTATATGATCGATGCCGGAGAATTATTTCTCGATGAAGTCTTTGCCCAAATCAAGCCTTCGTCACGAGGTGGAGGAGAAGGCTTCTCCTTGGGTTCTCTGAGTGGTTCCAAAACCAAATTTGTCGACGTTCGCAATTATGACGGAAATAGTGATTTTGTGGTGGACTATGTTTATGAGAAATCTGCACCCACTAATTATGGTTCAGAAGCCGTCACCAATGCCCGCAATGTCACCGTACAAATGCACCATTCTCTCATTGCCATGCCCGAAAATGATTACGAACCGCGCATTGATGACTTTCGAATCGGCTATTTTCACAATCGGGTCACCGATCAAACTTCTGCTGAACCAGCACCTTATCGTGATTTGATTAACCGCTGGCATTTGGTCAAAAAATTCCCAGAAAAAGATGTCTCCGATCCGATTGAGCCAATCGTTTGGTGGATGGAAAACACCACGCCCGAACAATTCCGTGAGGCGATTCGTGAAGGGGTGGAGGCTTGGAATGTAGCCTTTGAAGCCGCCGGTTTCTCCAATGCCATCGTGGTAAAAATGCAACCCGATGATGCGGATTGGGATGCCGGTGATATTCACCACAATGTATTGCGTTGGACAGCCTCTCCAATTCCACCATTTGGTGGCTATGGCCCATCCTTCCCCAACCCTCGAACAGGACAGTTATTGGGTGCTGACATCATGTTGGAATGGATTTACGTCAACAATCGCTACAAATACCAAGATCTCTACCTTCCTGAAAAGGGACATACAGGCCACAGTCATACAGATCAACATGCCGAGCCTCATTTCTGTGATTTCCCCGTCTTCTTGGCAGACAACATCAACCTAGGCATCAGCACCTTGGAAGCCCGTGGTGTTGGTAATGTCGAAGTCAACGAACTGATCCAACAATCGATCAAACACTTGGTGCTGCATGAAGTCGGTCACACCCTGGGTTTGAATCACAACATGAAAGCCTCTCAAACTGTCTCCTTGGAAAACTTGCACAATGTGAAATGGACAGATGAACATGGACTAGTTGGTTCTGTGATGGATTATACGCCCATCAATCTGGCGCCTGAAGGTACCAAACAAGGCAAGTACTTTGCTGATGCACCCGGTGACTATGATGTATGGGCGATTCAGTTTGGCTACGATCCAACGATGAAGGACGATAAACGTAACGCGCACCTCAAACGTTCTTTGGAGCCGTTGTTGACCTTTGGTAATGATGCCGATGACATGCGGTCTACTGGTAAGGCGATTGACCCGCGGGTGAATATTGGAGATATGTCTGGTGACACCTTGGAATGGTCGAAGCAGCGTTTGGATCTCATTGAGGAAACCATGCTGGGATTGGCAGATGTCAGTTTACAAGAAGATGAATCCTTCCAACGATTGGTCAACAACTTTCGCACTCTCTCACGACAAAAGAGTTCGGTTGGGGCTATCATATCTCGCTATGTCGGTGGTATCTACGTAGAACGCGGAACCACTGATCAATTTGTGGACATCCAACCCTACACGCCAGCACCCAAAGAAACCCAACTACAGGCAATGAATCTGCTGGCAGAATACTTCTTTGCACCCGATGCTTTTGATGCCGAACTGACGATGCTTCCTTACTTGCAACCAGAACGACGTGGCTACGATTTCTTCTATGGTACCGAAGACCCAAAAATCTTGGATGCCATTCAAACCAGCCAAAGTTATGCCTTGTATCAACTACTTCATCCAACTGTTCTCGATAGAATCGAAAATACCGGATTGTATGGCAATGAATATTCGGTTGATGAAATGATTGGAGATTTGAGTAAAAACATTTTCTTTGGCGATATCCGAGGAAATGTGAACGCCCACCGTCAACGACTTCAATCGATGTATGTTGCCATGCTGATTGACATCGTTCAGAATGAAGATGCGGACTACTCAACCACCGCCGAAGCGGTTGCTATGCAAAACCTACGAACAATCCAAGGCTGGTTGGGAATCAGTGGTGGTGGTGATCTAGCCAGTAAACGACATCGTCAATATCTGCGTGAAGAAATCAATTCCATATTTGAATAAGTAGCGTAAACTGTTCAACCCATATACAAAGAGAATTTGGTGTCTAGACATATAGATGCCAATTTCTTTATGGGAAGTTCCATGTCGCTATACCAAGTACATCAGTTGCAACGTAAACTCCGAAACCGCTTTTTACCGATGTGCGTACGGTATTGGGATCGACAGTTTGCCAATTTGGGATTTATACACCAGTGGGATGCCCTCAAACAAATTGTCAACGAGCAACTTCCTGTCATTCGCCACGAGTTTGAATGTTCACATCGAGAATCTTTGGAAATCGCTTGGGAAACCTACATCGACGCCAGTAATGGAGAGGTAGACAACCCTTTCCAGCAAGTTTACATCCAACTGATCCAGTCCCTCTCTGAACAAGAGTTACCTCTCTACCTGTGCCATACCAGTATTGGATCTGACATTCATCTTGGATTGAGTGAATCTGATGCGATCGCCCAGTACCAGCAGTGGCTTCAAGATGATCCGGAACATCCGATCTTTGGGCAATGGGCACTCACCCAAACCCTCCAAGTCATCCCAATTGAACAATTTCTGGCAGGAGACCATCCTTGAGTGAAGCCAAAGACAGAGTCTTATTCTCCATCCGTATTTTGCAAACGCGCACAGACCTCATGGGGCAACACAAACCATCGTAAACCATCAAAACGCTCTGAAACATTGACTTGCTGTACCGAAGTCGAGTCCACACATTGAATACCCGACAATAATGATTTGGCATCTTCAATGTATTCTGGCAACACCCATTCTGGAGCGGTCATGTGTCGAGCAGGATAAGACAAATGCCCACCACGATAACGCAAGTTGTGCAATCGCATGCGCACTTTGGGTTGGGCTTTGCGGTGTTTCCATTGTCCGGTCATCGGATCAAACCCATACTGGGGCAACAGTTTCCACCCTTCAGAGGCAATGATTTCCACGGCTTGAATCAGAAAGTCAAAGGTCTCTTCAGAAATGAAATAATTGAAGTTGAGACGGGTCCAACCAGGTTTAATCCCTTCACATCCCTGCAAGACTTCTTGTTCAAATGCATGAGATGTCGTCAAATCAATCCCCAATAAGCGATGTCCATAGGGGCCTGCACAAGAACAACCACCTCTGGCTTGGATCCCAAAGAGATCGTTGAGCAACGCGACCACAAAATTGTGATGTAAATATCGCTCTCCATCCCGAATCATAAACGACACAATCGACAGTCTCCACGAGGTTGGATTGCCTAAAATTTGAATATTGGGGTGTTGTGACCAACGGTCAATGGCGCGTTGGATATAGGCTTCTTCTGCCTGACGAATGGCATTGTGCCCGACACTTTCCTTCAATTGAAAGATGAGTCCAGCCCGAATGGCACCAACAATATCAGGTGTTCCCCCTTCTTCTCGGTGGATGGGACAGTCTAAGTATCGGTGTTCAGAACTGTTCACATAAGAGACCGTTCCACCACCGGGCATCGCTGGTACGCGATTGGTAAACAATGATTTTTTCGCCACCAAAATACCTGGCGTACCCGGTCCACCAATAAACTTGTGTGGAGACAAAAATATGGCATCTTTGTAGGCCAAGTGACCATACTCTCCTTCCATTGCCATGTTCATTTCAATTTCCACGTAGGGTCCAGCAGCGGCAAAATCCCAAAAAGACAGTGCGCCATAGCGATGCAACAAAATAGCAATCTCACCCGTTTTTGAGCCAATCCCAGTGACATTGGAGGCCGCAGAAAAAGAACCAATCTTCAACGGACGATCGGCGTAGCGTTGCAATTCGCGCTCAAGGTGCGCCAAGTCAATCTGCCCATCAGAATTCTCGTCAATCGTCACCACATCGGCAATACTTTCACGCCATGGTAACTCATTAGAATGGTGTTCATAGGGACCGATAAACACCACGGGACGTTGGTCTGCGGGGATTTGCGATATGAAATCGAATTGATCGTCCAAACGAGCGGGCAAACGAATGTTTAACACATCAACCAATTTGTTAATGGCCGAAGTTGCTCCAGAACCACTAAAGATGACCACATCTTGCTCACCCCCACCCACTGCATCATGGATAATTTGGCGAGCATCTTCTCGAAAACGGGTGGTTTGCAAGCCAGTACCACTACTCTCGGTGTGGGTATTGGCATACATCGGCATCACTTCCTGTTGAATAAACTCCTCAATAAAGGTCAAGGCGCGTCCTGAGGCCGTATAATCAGCATAGGTAACCCTTCTCTCACCATACGGAGAGTCGATCACTGTATCATCACCCACAATAGATGCCCGAATGGTTTCTATCAATTTATCGCTTTCCGTACGTGCTGTATCGTTCACCGAACACCCCTTTTCATAACTTTCTGTAGTACACCTATTCGATTGTATAGGTGACTTACAAGTCATGGAGCCAATTATCAAAAGATTGGACGTTTCACAAATAGTGAAGACAATCCTTGCTCCATTGATTGTAGTTTAGCACGCAAACGATCATTCTCACTCTCTTTATCGGTCAACCGTTGTTGCCAAGAGGCTTGTTTGGCAAGCACTTTTTTGCGCATTCGCTCTGCTTGTTGTGCCAATTGACGAGCAGTGGATTGGGCAATCCCCATTTCTAGTTTCATCATTTCCAATTCAGTGTGGGCTTCATCACGCTCTTCTTGTAAACGCAATACCAAATCTTCACTGTTACCTTGCA
>CAKZLX010000298.1 GCA_937127265.1 uncultured Pseudomonadota bacterium | reverse complement strand
ATAGGGGGAGCCCAACTCACCATCCATGACCAAAGAACCTTCCACGGTGCCATTGGCAGTGATTAGGATGTCTCCTTCGCTAACTGAACCATTCCCCATAGCATGGGCAACATCGATTAAGACCACCGGATCGGTGGCGCCATCAAATTGATACTGTACCAATCCAGTGTGTTCGGTTGCCCCAAGCGTGGCACGGATGGTTCCAAAATCTACAGCATAGTGACCTAGTGCGGCGCTCTCTTGCTCATGGGTGAAGGGCAGAGCGTATCCATCACGATCGGTTTGTGCAAAAGAAAAACCATCTTGGGCCATAGTGGCAAGGGTTCCATGTCCAGTGACGCCAGTTGCATAGAGGTGCATCAAGGAAAAACCTTGAATCTGCTGATCATCATAGTGATAACCACCCCCACGATAGTATCCATCGGCTCCACCAGAGGCCGTGGCCGTATCCGGACTAAACTTGACCATGCCAAGAGGGTAATTTACGCCGGGGTATCCACAGTTCACCCCATATCCAATTCCACCAGTGGCTATCATCGGGTCGACGTGAGCCATTAAATCAACAGGTTCACCGATTGTCTCAGTGTGCTTTTCTGAGGTACACCCTATCCACAACCACAACAGCATCATCCACCCCTATCTATAGAAAATACATATTTCTTTAGACAGGGTAATGAATCAAGGTGAAGTCTGCAAGAGTCGTTCGACTTCGGTGGAGAGTTGGCGACGATTAAAGGGTTTTTTGAGGAATCCCCAGTTTTGTTGGAATGCTTGGGGATTACTCACAAATCCAGAGATGATTAAAATTGGGCACTGCAATCCTTTCGCACTCCATTCTGCACAGAATTCCAATCCTGTTTTGCGCTGCCCTAGTTGTACATCACAAATCAACAGTTGACAGTGTTGATTTAACCAATCAACATTCAAGGTCATTGGGTTGTTGAAGGCATGTACATCATGTCCTTGAGACTGCAAAAATATTTGTACAACCTCAAGAATCAGTGGTTCATCATCAATCACAACGATAATCGACATTTATATTCCTATACTGATAAAACATAGGCAGTATAGTATAAAAAATAAAAAACAAAACTATTTTAATTGTTACAATCTGAAGCCATATAATTTCATTTCGATGACTGCGAGATTGTACCGATTGACTTATTTTTAGAGAAGATTACATTGTCTCTAAATCATGTGGAGGAAAGATGTCATTAGAAAGATACAGTGCAGCCTTAAAAGCAGAAGTTGCAACCATGGAAGCCGAGGGACGAACCAAACCTCCTGAACGGGTGATTGTCGATTATGTTCCGGCCAACGATGGCTTTGGTCCCCGTTACAAATTGCAGGGTTCTGATCAACACTTCATGCGTTGTAACTCGAACTCTTATTTGTCTCTCTCACACCACCCAGCCGTTTTAGAAGCCGCCGATGCTGCCTCTCACAAGTTCGGTGCAGGGCCAGGAGCCGTACGGTTTATTGATGGAACCTTTCAAGCCCACGTGGATTTGGAAGAACGGATTGCCGCTTTTACAGGGCGACCGGCTGCGAAGATTTTCAATTCGGCCTACACTAGCAATTTGGGTTTGGCATTGGCATTGCAAAACAAAAAAACATTTTGGATTGGTGATGAACTAAATCACAATTGTATTATCCGAGCGATGCGGATTGCCAATGTGCCAAGACATCAAAAGGCAATTTTCAAGCACAATGATATGGAGGCACTAAAAGCCCACATTGAATCGGTTCCGGAAGATATTGAACGGGTTGTGGTTATCTTTGATGGGGTGTTCTCGATGCGTGGGGACTTTGCTCCGATTGATAAAATCCATGAGGTGTTAGCCCCACATCGCGATCGCTTTCCACAGGGATTGATTACTGTGGTTGATGATTCACACGGGATTGGTGCTTTTGGTGAAACGGGCCGTGGCACCGAAGAGATTGTGGGTGTGAAGGCCGATGTGCTAGTGGGAACATTCGGAAAGGCTTTCGGTGTGAACGGTGGTTTTGTGGCATCCTCTCTGGAAGTGATTGAAGCGGTTCGTCAAAAAGCCGACACCTATATTTATACCAACCCCTTGTCAGTGGCTGATTGTGCCGCGGCAACAGTAGCGATTGAGATTACGGATTCAGCAGAAGGACTCTCTCGTCTTGCCAATGTTCGTGCTCGTATTGCCCAGTTTCGAGACGGTTTAACCGCCTTGGGCTGGGAAAGTATTCCTGGATTGCATCCTGTTGTTCCTTTGATGGTACGCGATACTGAAAAAACACGCTGGATGGTGGAAGAATTTTACCGTCGTGGGGTGTTGGTAGTGGGGCTGAACTTTCCAGTGGTTCCAAAAGGAGATCAGAGTATTCGATTCCAAATCAATGCAGCGCACACTGAAAAAGATATCGCCTATGTTTTAGATGTTTTACGAGAAATGACAGCTTAATATAGGTGTACATCATTTGTGAATAGGGGGTAGTATGCTTATAGTCTGGGGATGGATAGCATCAGCGGTTGCCAGCGAAATTCTAATACAACCCTCTGGTACCAATGATGCCTTATTTTCTGCTGTACACAAAGCATCATCGGGTGACACGATTGTGTTGTCTGCTGGAAACTACCAAGAATGTGTGGATACTTTGGGTAAAGATTTGATTTTTCAGGGTCAAGAGGGAGCCAAGATCGTTGGCAATGGAAATTGTGCAACTCTGTTGAATGTGAAAGCCGGCGAAGTGTGGTTTAAGAACCTGACACTTTCTCATCAGTCGACTTGTGTGACGGTGTCCGGACGCTCTTCTACAGTTCATCTTGAAAAAACAAACCTTCTTCAGTGTGGTAATGGGCGCGTCAATGGTGGGGGTGCTTTCGTCAATGAAGGTACAATTTCGCTTGTGAACGCCAAAATCTCTGGAAATCAAGCCCAAAAAGGTGGTGGTATCTATGTTAAGAAAGGTGTGGTTAAACTCCAAAATATGGTCATTTCCGACAACAATGCCCAAATCGGAGGTGCTATCTTTGCCCAAGAATCGGAAGTTCGTATCGAAGATTCAAGACTACTAGGAAATGAAACCAAGTCTGGTGGTATGGGCGCCGGAGTTGCCATGCGCAATGGGGGATACCTTACTATCATCAACAGTGTCTTACAAGGCAACCACGCACAAGGAAAAGGGGGGGCTATTTATGTGGATACCAGTTCTTCCACTGCTCACAATCACCTCCAAATGATCAAGACGCAATGTCATGGTAACTCTGCCTCTTTTGGTTCTTCAACGGGTGGGTGTTTGTATGTTCGTGGTCATACCTCAATTTCCATTGAAGACTCAAGTCTACATAGCAATTTGGCAGCCTTGTCGGGTGGTGCGATTGCAATACATGATGCCCAAGAAAAAATGGTCATTCACAATAGCTCTTTTCAGAAAAATCGTGCCCGTAGTGGGGAAGGAGGGGCAATACTGGTAGAGTCCAGTAGCGAAAGAGTGATGAGTCCAGTGCAAGTTGTGAACAGTACCTTTGATGCCAATCGAGCTGAAACCTATGGTGGTGCTCTTGCACTTGGTAATACAGTCAATCCATATGCCAATTTAGAAGTGGAAAGTTCGAACTTCACTGGAAACTTGGCAAACTCGTCGCAGTCTGGCGCTGGTGGTGCGATTTATTTCGTATCTCAAGCACCCCAAACAATGCGGATTGTGAAGAGTCTCTTTTCGCAGAACAAAGCCGAACTGGTTGGTGGTGCGATTTATGCAATTAATCCACAAATGGTCTGGCTTCAGGATAGTCAATTCTACAACAACTCTGCAGAAGGCGCCTCCACTATTCAGCCACGTTTTGGTGGTGCAGTGATGCTCGATGGGGCTACGGTCACCTTTGTGGAACGGTCCAAGTTTTGTGGGAATGTGTCTCAATCTCTCGGTGGTAAACGCATTTCAGGAACCGGTGGCGGATTGTATGTACAACAGGCGGAACGCTTGGTGTTGGAACAAAGTTGGTTTTGGGAAAACAATGCCCAAGAACAAGGAGGTGCCATCTCCACTGATGTTGTCAACAATATTGAACTGTCAGAGGTGATATTAGCCGGCAACCGGGCCCAGTCTGGTGGTGCGGTGTTTTTAAAAGAATCAGCATCTTCAGCGAAAGGCGTGCAAGTTGCCTATACGCAAGCCGGTATTGCTACCAAAGTGAATGGCGAAGAGGAATCTCATCAGTGGAGTGCTAGCAATTGGTTTAACAATGTCGATGGTGATGGTTCACTTGGTATAGGAGATACTCCACTGAACCTGACTGATCATACAGCAGAACATCCCAATTTTAAGCGTTTGGTTGTAGATGGGCGTTGTGATGATGATTTGACGATGACCGGAAATTAACCGAAAGTTGGTATTGGTGTTATGCGTTATTGCATCTACCCTTTAATCATGGAAATCGAATGGCCAAAAATGAATTGCTAGTGATCGACGGCACAGCACTGTTGTTTAAAATGTTCTTTGCAAAATTTAACCAAGTATCCAATTCGGGTGTAGAAGTAGGTGGTGTTATTGGTGCAGCCAGGGCGGTGGTCAAACTGATCAGTCAACACAATTGTCGCTATGTAACTGTGGTCTTTGATGCTGGCATGAAAACGTTTCGCAATGACATCTATGAACCTTACAAAGCTCATCGTCCACCAGCACCACCGGAACTGATCCCCCAGTTTAACTTGGTGATTGAGGCCATGGAGCATTTGGGGTGTAAAACCTTCAAGAAACTTGGGTATGAAGCGGACGATATTATTGCCACCTTGGTCCACC
>CAKZLX010000297.1 GCA_937127265.1 uncultured Pseudomonadota bacterium | reverse complement strand
GCAAAGCCAGATCTGAGCGTTCCACACGCATCATCATCCCGTTCACAGAAACCTCAATTTTGTTGCCTTTGACCGAGTGTATAACCCCTTTGGCATCCATCATAATAACGTGTATAGTATCCCCAACATTGAGAATTACATCATCATCAATCGGATCGGGACGAACGACCTGTGGTTCCAAATTGCTGCGTAGGTTTCGGAGTTCAGTGGCTTCTTTAAGCGCCTGTTTACGCTGACTTCCCTCTCCGATTTTTTTCAAGAGTTGGTTGGCTCGTCGTTCAATCGCTTGTAATTCTTGTCGCGTGTCTTGACGCAACTTTTCTTCCAATCGAACTTTGCGTTCTTCCCACATTCTATTTTTGCGTTCTAGTACCTCTTTTTGTTTTTGGACTTCGGATCGCATTACCGTAATTTCGGTCGATTTTATCTCCAACTGCTTGCGTTGTTGCTCCAATTGTTGAATCAAATCCGCCAACTGTCTTTCCCCATCCTGCAATAGATTTCGAGCCCGTACAATCAAAAATTCTGGCAATCTCATCCGTTCTGCTAAAGCCAAGGCTTCAGACTCACCGACCTCTCCCCATTGCAACTTGTGGGTTGGTACTCCTTTTACAATGTGCATCGCCGCCATTGAACACCGCGCGTCAGTAGAAGCAAAGGCTTTCAAACGGGTAAAGTGGGTCGTGACAACCAATTTGCTTCCTTGAGTGAGCAACTGTTCGAGAATTGCCTGTGCCAAGGCAGCTCCTTGTGCTGGGTCTGTCCCCATCCCTATTTCGTCCAACAACACCAAGGTATTCTGATCCGCCTGTTCCATCATGGTGTTCATCAGTAATAAGTGTGCCGAGAAACTAGACAACCCTTCTTGTACCGTTTGTGCGTCTCCGACATCGGCTAAAATTCGTTCAAAGAAATCAATACGGGCATCGTCAGCAGGGATTGGAATGCCCAATTTCACCATCCAAGCAGCGATTCCAATCGATTTGAGGGCAATGGTTTTCCCACCAGCATTGGGACCCGAAAAGACAATGGCTGGTTGATTGGGAGACAAATGAAAGTCGTTGCCAATTACTTTGGTTTTGTTAATCAAGAGAGGATGTCGCATGTTCCGCAACTGTATTACCCCTTCTTGTTTGACCACTGGACATTGGGCGGACCACTCTCGCCCCAACAAAGCCATCGCGCGTCGAGCATCCAAGCGTACTGCACCATAAAAGAAAGTCCGAATATTGGGAATGTGTGGTCGAACCAACAACAACAACCCTCGTAAGATATTGCGGATTTCTTGCTCAATGGCAAACTCCGTTTCTTGGAGAGAGTTACTGAGTGGCAACAGCGAAATGGGCTCCACAAAGATGGTTTCACCAGATCGAGAAGAGGCATGGGCGATTCCAATCTTGCGTTGATAGGAATTTTTCATGGGAAAGACCACCCGACCATTTCTTTCAGTCACATAGTTTTCTTGTAGGTGACGGGTAATGTTGTCATCCTGCATCAACCGACGAACTTCTTCATCGAGCGCCCGTTTTACTTGGGCATACTTTTCTCGCAACCTTCCCAAACTGGGATAATAACTTTCCGAAAGTTCACCGGCTTCATCGAAACTTTGACGTAGGGTGTCCACTACCACCGGATCAATGTGTGCACTGTCAAACTCCACCATCAAACTTGGGGCTTGCTCGAAATGATGGCTGAGCCAACGATGCAAATCTTGTAAAGTCACCACTGAACTCGCCACGCGAACCCATTGATGTACATCCAACCCAGCACCTTGTTCAATCATTCGCCACTCATCACGGCAATCCCGTACACTGGCAATCGGAATGTGTTCACCTTCATCCAACAGATGCCAAATATCTTCCACCACAGTATATCGACGCCTGACTTCTTGGAGGGTATCTGCCACCAATACACCGGCTTTACGTTCTTCTCCCAACACCCATTTGGCGGTTGCTTCCAAAGCACAATGTTCAGTCACCAATGCCAATAAATCTGACCAATCCAAAGCCTCTTGTGAACGTTGTCGCAAATCTACACGCATCGTTGTCTCCTATATATTGCAACGAAAGTCATACTCGCCCACCAGATCGTGGTTTGTGGAAACACTGACTGGCATCCCTGCTTATCTTCTTGTTCGAAGGGTGCTGCTGATGTGGAAAACCACCATTCCACAGTCCTACCATCATGCAAATCACCCAAAACCTGCCCAGTTCTAAGAGGCAATTCGGGACTCAATCTAACCCAATGCTCTCCATTCATCCAGTCTTCCAGTGGATCGATATTCAAAACATGCGAATCTTGACCATAAAAAACATCGACCACAATCGGATGTTGCTCTCCTTGGGGGTTGAACACTTGGATGTGTTCTGCCAACAATTGATTGGCATCAATACCCACCGACAAACCAATTGACAAGCCAGATTCAATATCGTCTATGGAACGGGGATGCTGATAGGTATTCGGTTTTGGATGTACAAATAACAACGATTTCTGACTATCTCTATCGTGCAGGTCATCCCAGAGCGTTTGCCAGTAGGTGGCGACAATCTCACTTTCCATGATCGGATTTCCAGGCACTTCTGGGTTGAGTTGTTGGCTGGTTCCCCAGGGAAATTGTGTCAAGTAGGTCTCTACCAATTCAGGCTGGGCAGCAGTTGTTCCCACCCAATACACCGCCACATTCAATCGATTTTGTCCATCGGACATGGTTTCGGTTGAGACCGGATGACCTTGTTCAGAAAATAGCGGTAGGAAGGCGGTATAGGGAACCCAGACATCCACTGTCGGTTGCGCTTCGGTTTCAGCAACAAAAGCAACATCGGTGGCAGTGTCAAACGACTCCGTCCACATCCCTTCACTGTCATAAATATACGCCCGACGAAAGTACATCGAATCATAGGATTGATCGGCAAGACCATGAGAGGCCAA
>CAKZLX010000296.1 GCA_937127265.1 uncultured Pseudomonadota bacterium | reverse complement strand
AACGGGGTCGTGGTAGTTTTTGAAGTTACCGCCCCAACGAAATCCCATATCTTCGGCAATATCAGGCACACCTGTTGCTCGCCATGTTTCTACAGTATCTCGTTTGCGAATCCATCCTTCAATACCAATCAGGTTGAAGTCAAGAGCGCGTTTGAATTCGTGGGGACTGGTGCCCGGTTTGGCATTTTTGGGATTTTGTTGGTATAAGATCGTTTGTTTGGCAGTGCTGCGATAGCCACTGGTGATGAACACAAAATAGGGGGTTTCTTTGTGGATACGTTCGATCAATTCGGTGAATCTAGCTTGGTTCTTGCCCATTTCTTGTAGTTTATTGAGGTTGTGTTGATACAATGCCACCCGAAATCCACCGTAACTCAATCCGAGTATACCGATTGCAATTCCAAGGCCTATCCCTAAATTGGTCCAATTCATCTACCCTCCTTGAGTGTATATTGTGACGCTATCGGTCGAGTTTGTCAGACAGAATAGTATGCAGTTCTTCCAAGTCATCGGTGCCCAGTCGAATTTCTTCACCCGATTGCAAGGTGACAATTAAGACATCATGTCCAGAGACATTGTAAAGCCAACCAGTGCCCACATAGCGAATACCATACCCATTATACCAGTGGGTACGCCCCTTTTCTATACTTGTGATATTGTGAATAGGATAGGATTTTTTCCAAAAGCCCCAGGAGAAATAATGTTGGAGATGGGTGTTGGTCACCTCTACCGTCATCGACCAAAAACAGGCTAAAATTGCTAAGGTGATAGGAAGACCAATTAAAGCACCGATGCCATTATTTTTTACTTTTAAGGCAACGATGAAAATCCACACAAGAAGCATTGTTCCAACAAGTATTCGTATAAAGGTTCCAGGTTGTGTGTGTAGATAGGTCGTCATTAGTCGAGTCCGAATTCTTCTTTGGCATCTTTTAGTTTGAGTTTGGGTTGTTCGGATTTGTATAAAATGAAGGGACCCATAATCAAGGCATCCATGTGGGTGCGCATAAAACATCGATAGGTATCTTCGGGTGTGTTGACAATCGGTTCTCCTCGAACATTCATCGAGGTATTGATCAAAACGGAGCAACCGGTGGTGTTGCGCATCGTTTGAATTAAATCATAATAAAAGGGGTCTTGATCCTGACGAATGGTTTGGATTCGTGCTGAACCATCGACGTGGGTAATCGAGGGTAGAGGACTGATGTCATTGCGTACGGGGGCTACTAGGAGCATGTAGGGGGAGGGGCAGTCCAACTCGAAATAGTCTTGGCAATCTTCTTCAAGTACAGTGGGTGCAAAGGGACGAAAACCTTCCCGCATTTTAATTTTGGCGTTGATGATTTCCCGCATCTCGGGGTGTCTGGGATCACCCAAAATCGAACGATGACCCAGTGCCCTTGGTCCCCATTCCATTCGACCTTGGTGTAAACCGACCACTTGAGCATCATCGAGTAAACGGACACCTTCTTTTAACAGCGCCGACCGTTCCATTTTATGATAGACCGCACCATAACGATTGAGTACTTTTTTCATTTTTTCTTCAGAGTACTCGGGACCCAAATAGGGTGTGGTCAATTTCCACTGGCGTTTTTTATTGAGAACCTGATGCCACAACCACAGTGCAGCCCCCATTGCCCCACCATTGTCACCAGCGGCTGGTTGAATAAATATCTCTTCGACTGGACTTTCTCGTAAAACGTGACCATTGGCAACACAATTGAGGGCAACCCCTCCTGCTAAACAAAGTCTTTTGATACCGGTTTGCTCCACGATGTTAGTAGCCAGTTTGACCATGATTTCATTGACGACTTCTTGTAAGGAACGCGCCACGTCTTTGTGGTATTGCTCCAGATTGTCATCGTCCATTTTGCGGGTTGGTGCCCCCATAATCTTTTCAAACGATGGTCGATACATCCGTAAGCCATAATCAAAGGCAAAGTGTTTCATGTTTAATCGAAAGGTACCGTCATCTTTAATGGTGATCAGTTGTTTGATTCGATCGACATACTTTGGTTCTCCGTAGGGGGCGAGACCCATGACTTTGTATTCTGCCGAGTTGACTTTGAAACCCAAAAAGTAGGTAAAGGCGGAGTAGAGTAGTCCAACCGAATGGGGGAAACGGATTTCGTGACGCAGATCAATTTTATTGCCTGTACCAACTCCCCAAGTGGTGGTCGCCCACTCACCGACACCATCAACGGTTAAGATGGCTGCTTCTTCCCAACCTGAAGCGAAATAGGTGGAGGCGGCATGCGACATGTGGTGCTCAGAAAAACAGACTGGACCCGTATATCCCAATTCTTTTTTGAGTACTTTTTTGAGTCGCAATTTGGTGTTGAACCAAGAGGGCATTCCCTTGACAAATTGGCTGATGGAATAGGGGAAGTTGGCAACGTGACTCTTTAAGATACGTTCGAACTTGACCAATGGTTTGTCATAAAAAGCCACCGCTTCAATAGCGTTGACATCAATACCGGCAAAATCCAAGGCCCATTTTGTTGCCAGTGTGGGAAAGGCAGAGTCGTGTTTTTTTCTGGAGAATGCCTGTTCGTCTGCGGCTGCAATTGGAACACCGTCTTTGAGAAGGCAAACGGCGGCATCATGGTAAAAACAAGAGATTCCAAGGATATACATAGAGATTCCAAGTCATGGTGTTCGTTTTTTGTATCATTCAATGCTCTTTTTGACGATGGTTTCCGTATCGTGAAGTGATTTTTTTACACTGTTCGACAAGGTACTGGTTTCAGAGAACATTTGGTTGGCGGTATCGATGATCAATTGTGGTGTGTTGGCATGATTGGCTTCCAACTCGTCTAACTGACTCATCATTTCTTGTATGGCAACGGCAGGGAGTTCAGATGAGAGGATACGTTTTCTAGCGGCTTGTGTCGCTGGATAGAATCTGTTGGTGGATTGTACGCCAACTTGCTGTTGCCGACGCCACTGCTGGTTGTGTCGATGGCGAATTTGTCCTTTGATCCACTGTCCTGAGGCCCATACAACCCCGCCAAGAGCTACAGGGAACCATCCCAAGCCGAACATGGATAGACCAATGCCCGCCAAGAGACTGGCGTGTAAACCGTAGGTGACAGTCGAGGTGCCAAGTATACCATTGACAGATTGTATCTCGATGGTGCAGGGTACGTTTGTATACTGTTCTTTTTTGCGTTGGGCTTCGATTAGCGAGTCTGCACCATCAATTGCCACCATCTCCCCTTGCTCATAAAAGTGGATAAATACTTCAGGGGGGGTATTGGATATTGCTGCCAATTGTTTGGCTGTCGATGGAGAAGGGATTTTGGCTACCATCAGTACATACTTGGGTAGAGGGATATCTTTGGTTGCACTGGACTGAATGATTTGTGTCGGCGGTTCAGTCGGTGTTGATGTTTTGATTTGCAAGGGACTGAGGGCAATCATGGGGTGAGGACCTGAAGTCTGTAGTGGTGTAACGATGGTGCCTTGTAGTATTTGTTGCATCCATTGTCCGATGTCTAGACCAATGGTGGGAAGTAGTGTGTGGATATCAATTGTTTTTAACCACAGGTGAAAATCATGGTGCGTATTCCACTGTAACGACTGATGCTGATTGAGGATGATCATCATGACCAAGGAAAATAACGCTTTTTGATGAGGGTAGGGGGAGTGCAGTGGATCGACTAAAAAACGAGACTCTTTGATGGTGTTACCTTTGAGTCGAAGACTTGGATTCTTATGTGTAATGACGATATCAGTGGGTTCGATAGGGTGATTTATGTCGATGAGTTGAGGGGTAAGGTGATGTAATAAGCCGGTAATCACTTTGGTGTTTAATACGGTTGCGCTGTTCCATTCTTGAGATGGCAGTGGGTAAATGGCAAAGGGCTTACCGTTTTCGACTGCAACCTGCAGACAATCTGTGGATTTCTTGTGCAGGTTGAGAAAAAAATCAGGCTGTTCTGGAACGAGGGACTGACTCGGGGTTAGTGTCAACAGTTCACACTGAACCTGTTGTTGTGTATCCCACACAATCCATCTTTCGATGTGTTCGCCAAAAGAAAGATTGTGGTCAAGTCGCCAGCGGTTGGCAAGGTGTTGTTGGCTTTTGAAGGTCATTTTTATGTTGTATCTCTTTAGAACAATGTTTATGATAGGTGTTTTGTAACCGATTGTGCTATAATGTAGCCAATAACGATTGA
>CAKZLX010000295.1 GCA_937127265.1 uncultured Pseudomonadota bacterium | reverse complement strand
TACCAATCTTGCCAATGTCACATGGGTGGATCCAACTGAAGCAACCTTGGCCGACGCTTATCACAACATCACGACTGTCGTATCCAATCACCTGAACACACAAAATATTACAGCCGCGTTGGAATCTTTGTCCAGTCTGAAACCTTTTGTGGATGCCCTGTTTGATTCGGTCATGGTCATGGATGACAATCTCGAGATTCGACACAATCGCTTGTCCTTGCTTCGCGCGATTGCCAATGACTTTAAACGGATCGCGGATTTCACAATTTTGTCGGCATAAATTCTCTTTACTATTGTCATACGATACGCATAAGTACACAGTACACTACCCAATATTTTCAGGATGATCACCATGTCTAAGTTTGTATATAATTTTGGAGACAACACCGCAGATGGCAGTGCGTCGGACAAGCAACTACTCGGCGGTAAAGGCGCTAATCTAGCAGAGATGAGTACTCTAGGCCTTCCAGTGCCTCCAGGATTCACCATCACCACAGAAGTCTGCATGGCCTTTTTTAAAGCCAACGGTTCTTGGATCGACGGTTTGGCAGATGATATCCGAACGTCTCTCAAGTTGTTGGAAACCCGTACAGGAAAAGGCTTTGGATCATCCAGCAATCCACTGTTAGTGTCAGTTCGATCTGGTGCACCAGTATCCATGCCCGGAATGATGGACACCATCTTGAATCTAGGATTAAACGACAGCACGGTAGAGGGATTGGCCAATCAAACTGGCAATCCACGGTTTGCCTACGATGCATACCGCAGGTTTGTCAAAATGTTTGGTGATGTCGTCTTAGGCGTACACTATTCATTGTTCAATCGAGCAGAAACAGATTTTCGACAAGGTCGTTCAGATGATGAACTCTCTGTGGACGATTTCAAACAGTTGATTCGAATTTACAAAGACATCATTCGCTCTGAAAAACTTGAGATTCCAGATGACCCAAAACAACAGTTGGAATTGGCCATCGATGCGGTATTCAACTCATTCAACACACGACGTGCCCGATATCATCGAAAAAGCCAAGGCATCCCAGATGATACCGGAACCGCGGTAAACGTTCAGGCAATGGTCTTTGGCAACATGGGCGAGGGTTCCGCAACAGGAGTCTGTTTCACACGCGATCCCAAAACGGGTGCCAAAATCTTCTTTGGAGAATGGCTACCAAACGCGCAAGGGGAAGATGTGGTTGCCGGTACACACACGCCTCTGCCGTTGAACAAAGAATCTTCGAAAGACGACAGCGCATTGACCTTGGAAGATGCCATGCCAGAAGTGTATACCCACCTGCACGAGGTTCAAGAGATTCTCGAACGCCACTACAAGGACATGCAGGACATCGAGTTCACCATTGAGCAAGGTCGACTATTTCTGCTGCAAACGCGCACAGGAAAACGTACGCCCGCAGCCGCCATTCAGATTGCCGTAGACTTGGTCAAAGAGGGTTTCATCAGCAAAGAGGATGCACTGCAAAAAGTCGATGCAGCCTCTCTTGAGTTGGTGCTGCGTCCAGTGTTAGACCCTTCTGCCCCCAAAACCGTGATTGCCAAAGGATTGGATGCCTCTCCTGGTGCGGCCTGTGGTCGTGTTGTATTCACATCTGAAGCAGCTCAAGCACTTCACGAAAAAGGTGACCCATCCATCTTGGTTCGAATTGAAACATCTCCAGAAGACATCCAAGGTATGACCATCTCTGAGGGGATTCTCACAGCCCAAGGTGGACAGACGTCTCATGCCGCCGTCGTCGCTCGTGGCATGGGTAAACCATGTATCGTTGGTTGTACAGAGATCTTAGTCGATTACGAACGTAAATTGTTCTATGCTGGAGATTCCGTCGTCAGTGCTGGAGATTGGATCACAATTGACGGTGCTTCTGGCGAGATCATGGAAGGTCAAGTTCGGACATTGCCACCCGCTACAGAGTCCGATGCTGTGCAAACCTTCTTGGAATGGGCGGACGACATCGCAGTGCTTCAAGTTCGCACCAATGCAGACAACGGTGAGGATGCAACCCGTGCCCGTGAACTTGGTGCGGTCGGTATTGGTTTGTGCCGTACCGAGCACATGTTCTTCCAACCAGATGCACTCCGCGCCA
>CAKZLX010000294.1 GCA_937127265.1 uncultured Pseudomonadota bacterium | reverse complement strand
GCAGTGCAACCAACCCGGGTACGAACTACATCTTGAATACTCAAATGGCGTAGTAGCAGACATCTATTGCCGTTGCGATATCTATGTAGACATTCACAGTGAACTAGATGCTACTTGGTTTGCTATTAAATATTCTAGTGCAAGATTGGTGGAGCGAGCGTGAACAACAAAGTACTGATCAAAACAGCAGGACGCACAGGCAGTCACGTGATAGCACAACAAGAACTAGAACGACTGAACATGGACATGAGCAACTTCCCACCCCAAATGGTTGCAGCACTTGATTCTGCTGCGGAGGGTGGCTACTCTAAACCAGTCGATATGGGACAAGGTTTCGTGATTTTAAAAGCCGACAACCGTAAAAAAGAAGTCACTCCTTTTGAAGAAGTCAAAGACCAAATCAAAGAAGAAGCCATGAAAGAAACCGCTCAAGAAGTGGTCAAAGAGTTGAAAGAAAAAGCCAACATCGAGTTTCCTGCCGAGGTGACCAAGCCTGCAGAAGCACCAGCCACTGCTACACCGGCTGCTGAAGAAACCAAATAATCCCCTTTACCACAATATCGTCCGTCCAATCGACGATCGGAGTTCATTATGTTTTCACTCGTTTTGGGTTTGTTGTTGGGTTGTTCAAACACCACGACACCTTCTAAAACCATCGATAGTCCTGTACCCACAGTCAACGCAACCCCTTCCACCAACGTTCCGGGCACCGTAGCCACTTGGGATGGTGGTGAACTGAGTTACGAAGACGGTACCAAAATGGCCAAAGGACAATTGATTCAATTGGAGGCTGAATACCTCACCAACACCTACCAAACAGCCATGCAGAGCATCGAGCAAACCATTCTGGAAAAATTATTGGAAATGGAAGTCAGTAAAGGTGGTTTTGCCTCCCAAGAAGAACTGTTAAAAAAGGAAGTCGAAGACAAAGTGACAGCGGCGACACCGGCTGAAGTTGAAGCAATGTACGAACAGTTCAAAGACCGTTTACAAGGTATGGACTTGGCAAGTGCTACGCCATTGATTCAAGAGCAACTGATGCGACAAAAACAAGGTGAGCGCTTTCAAGTCTATTTGGAAGAGGTCAAAGCCAAGTACAACGTCAAGATCACATTGCCTTATCCTGATCTACCTCGTCAGGTGGTTTCTGCCGATGACGACCCGTTCTTAGGAACCGATGGTGCACCAGTTGAAATCGTTCAGTTCGCTGAATTCCAATGTCCTTACTGTGGCAAAGTGGGTCCCACCATCGATCGTTTGTTGGAAGAATACCCCGGCAAACTGAAGATTGTCTATCGTGACTTTCCGTTGGGATTTCATGATCGTGCCATTCCTGCGGCCATTGCTGCCAACTGTGCTGGCGAACAAGATAAGTACTGGGACATGCACAAAGTCTTAATGAACAACCAAACCAAATTGCAAGACAGTGATTTGGCTGGATTTGCCAAAGAGATTGGGGTTGATATGGACAAGTGGACGACCTGCTTGAAAGACCCTGCCCAAGAAGCTGAAGTCCAAAAGGATATGGCTGATGCTTCAGCAGTCGGCGTTACAGGAACACCTGCCTTCTTCATCAACGGATTGTTGTTGTCTGGTGCGGTTCCTTATGACCAGTTCAAATCAATCATCGACAAGGAATTGGCTTCCAAATAGTCGAACCATGTCAATGAAAGGATGTGAAGTCTTGTATGACCATCATGGTATTGTGGTGGTCAACAAGGCTTTTTCTGTACCTAGTCAACCCAACAAACGAGGAGACTTGGATGTCTACACCCAACTGCTCCAACATTATGACTATGTCGGACAACACCATCGTCTCGATCAAACCGCTTCGGGTCTGCTGTTATTCTCTAACGATAAAAGTCTGAATAACGCACTCTCCACAGCCTTTAAAACCCATGCCATTGAGCGACAGTACTGGATCTGGGTGGTTGGTCAACCAAACCCATCAGGTTCTTGGAAACAATCTCTCGATGGTAAAAAAGCCCATACCGACTTTAGACTCTTACATCACCAAAATGGTATCTCTCAATTGAATATTCAGTTACAGACCGGTCGAACTCATCAAATCCGGAGACACGCCCAACAAAATGGTTTTCCTATAATTGGCGACCATAAATATGGTGGTGCCGCCAAACGACTCTGGCCACGACTAGCCCTCCATGCCCACACGTTGCGGTTTACCCATCCCAAAACAGGTGTGGTGGTTTGTGTGGAAGCGCCTTTGCCTGATGACTTAAAGGGTATCGTTCGTTAAGTACACAGGTCTAGACTTAACGTTCCGCATCAATGTACCCCAATTTCTTCAAGTTTTGAAAGGCATCTTGAGATGGAACACTCGGTCCTGACACTTGTTCAATGGTTTTCACATCCCCACGAACAGTTCGAATGTAATTGAACAACGGTTCGGCAAGGGTATCGAGGTTGTCTTGGAGCACTTCTTGTTCCATCCCCTGTTCGTCAACCGTCCACAAGGAAGCCATCTTGGTTTCTTGGTTGATTTCCAAGCGATGGGTTTCAGAAACCACCGACAGCAATGGATCACCATAGAGGGTGTTTTCCGATAGCACCATCCGCCTTGACGGTAAAGGACTACCTATCAACATCTCACCATGAGTACCTTCGGGGATAGGTAGTGTTGCCAATTCCAATACACTGCGAAACATATCCAGATGAGAAACCACCGACCGTTCACGTCCCTTTGGAATCCCCTTACCCCAAAAAACAAGTGGTATATGGGTTAAAACACCCTTCAAATGATGACCGTGCTCGAAATCATCGTGTTCCCAAAACTCTTCACCATGATCGGAAGTAAAGACAAAAATGGTATTGTCGGTTCCGATTCCTTCCACCAAACGACCCAATTGCTGATCAACCGCCAAGATTTCTTCATCATACAAGGCCAAGACATCAGCAATCTGCTGGGTGTTTCGTTCCGCTGGTGGCTGTTTGGTGATCGTAGCCCCCTGTTTGAAATCAAAAGGTACATCGACTGTTGGCTCTTTGACAAAAGCACCCCTTGCTTCTTTGGGTGGTAACAAATCCATGTGGGGTTCCATCACGTGCCAAAAAAGAAACTTCTGCCCCTCCGTTTGTGCCCACCAGTCCAATGCCACGTTGGTGCTTTCTTTGGCTGAACGGATATCTTGGTTGTCGGCACCTCGGTAATCAAAGGTATCAAAGCCTTGCGCTAATCCAAAGTCAGGTGCCAAAAAAGTGTTGTTGACCACCGCCATCGTTTGATAGCCTGCCGTTTGAAACACTTCAGCCATGGTCTGACGTTCTTTGGGTAAAGAACCAAATTCAGAAGGAGAATCGGGCGCTCTTCCCACACGATGTTCATGTGGATAAAGTCCAGTCATCATCGATACTGTCGAAGGTAAGGTCCAACCAGAATGGGCGAAGGCTCTCTCAAAAACCATCCCTTCACTAGCATATTGATCCAAATAGGGACTGGTTGGATTACTGTGTCCATAAATACCCAAATGGTCAGGTCTTAGGGTGTCCACCATGATAAACACCACGTTGGGTGCAGGAAACAAGGTTTCTTGGATGCTCGTACACCCCGAAAGAACAGTCCCCATCAACAATGTAATATATCGGTATTTCATCGACAGTAGTCTAATCAAATTTTGCCAACCTGCCCACTGA
The DNA here is from genome assembly GCA_937127265.1 of uncultured Pseudomonadota bacterium. GTDB lineage: Bacteria > Myxococcota_A > UBA796 > UBA796 > UBA796 > CAJWHX01. The sequence continues at coordinate 5,770 of CAKZLX010000294.1, read as the reverse complement.
AAGGATATGAGTGATCGATAACCACTTTGGAGTATTTTGTGACAGACTGGATCGCTTTTGTTCAATCAACTGAACTTCCTTTGGCCAACTCGCCCACAAAACCTCGAGCGCAACCCACATACCCCAAACAAACCAATGTTGGCCCCATCAACATCCATCACCACTCCACCTTAGCGATTCACCACTGGGAACATGCCGAGTGGTCGATTGCCTTATTGGGAACGGGATCGATTCGTGAAGATTTTTTAGATACATGGCTAAGCGATCCCACACGGGCAATTAACACCTGTTCTGACGGCTTCATTCTGATCGCATTCGACAAAAAGCACAACCGATGTTGGCTTGTGCGAGACAGTCTTGGTTTTCAAAATGCCTATTGGGGTAGACAAGAAGATCGTCTTTGTGTTGCTTCATCCTTGCAACTCTTGAATAGACAGTGGACAGCGCGTCCAGAACTGGCCATGGAACACGTTTCCGAATATTTATCGTTTCGATACACCCATGCCCCTCGAACCTTATTCAAAGATCGCTATTCATTGATCGCTGGGCACATTACGATTATTGACCCACACAAAGTACACGTTGAGCGCTGGTATCGACCGCAGTGGTACGAAATGGGACAAAATATTCCCAGTGAAAAGGAAGCCCTACTTGAAGTCGACTACCTCTTGCGAAGAAGTCTCGAACCTGACTTGTTCTCTGGTAGTAAAATGGGTGTTTTATTGAGTGGAGGGTTGGACTCCAGTGCCATTTTGTACCACGCTCATCAATTGGGATACAGCCTGGACTCTTTCACGGTAATGATCGAAGGTGTTGATTCCGATGAATCTCCGTTTGCCGGTCGAATTGCACATTTGTATAACAGTCCCAACCATCTCCTGCGATTGGGTAGCACTGAAATTATAGAGGCCTTACGCAAAAGCGTCGATGTCTTTGACCTACCACTGAGCACACCAGCCGCAGTGGTACAACAGCTACTCTGTGAAGCCTCTCTACAATATGTGGATCGTTTATTTACGGGTGACGGTGGCGATGAGGTTTTTGGTGGACGGTCGATGCCAATCATCGCCAGAGAAATGCGACGATCAAAAATGATTCACCGCTTGCCAAAAATGTCCCAACTCGGTCTACATCGTGTTGCCAAAAGAATGGGGAAAGGTGCTTGGTTTACCGACCTCAACCAATTCGGATTGGAAGAAGAAATTGGTGGCTCCAAAGTATTCTCCGCCACTGAAAGAGCAACTCTCTTGCAAGATCCCGCCTATATTCGACCAAACATTCGCAAACAAACCTTGACCAATTTCTACCAAGAGATTGACTCCGACCCCCTAAACGACATCCTATATGTCTGGCAACGTGGATGGCTGGTCGAAGACTCTCTGCATCGTATTCGAACCCTCTCTCCGACCATGGCAATCCCCATGCTCAATCGAGAGTTGCGAGAGTATTGCGCAAGATTGCCCAGTCATTACAAAGTGCGTTCACAAGGATTAGAGTTTTACGGCAAGTGGTTGATGCGTGAAAACATGAAAAAACGAATGCCCAAAAGACTCTTGTCGCGTCCCAAAAGAACCCTGATGGCACCTCTCGATCAATGGCTTCGGAAAGATGGACGAAATTTTTTAGCCCAAACGATTACTGAAATGACACGGTTCGAAGAACACATCTTTCAACCCAATCGGCTCCATGCGCTCTACCGAGAACACACCAACGGTGACAAAAACCACGGTTTAAAACTCTGGACCTTGTTGCTCTTTCACTTGTGGTACAAACGACACATTCGCGGAAAGTGACTCTTATAAGCCTTCGGTGGCAGATTCGGGGCTTTTGATGTCGTCACCCTCATCTTCGTGATCTTGTTCTAGGAATACATAAAAGATACCAAACATGATCATTCCCACTACAATCGCCGCATCGGCAATATTAAATGAAGGCCAAGCGGTAGAACCAATCATACCTTTGAGTGCGGAACCAATCGCCGAATCCGATTCAAAATAGACGTGTAAAAAATCGGTTACCGACTGTTTGTGTACCCGATCGATGGCATTCCCAATCACACCACTGGTCAACAATGCCAAAGCCCAATTTTGAAAGTGATCATCATCAGGCATTTGCGCCAGTGTAAAGACAATTGTACCAAAAGCAATCAAGGTAAAAATACCAAAGATAATCATCTGTCCTTCCATGATCCCAAAAGCAGCCCCCGTATTTTGGGTGTGCACCAGAGAAAAGAAACCGGGGATAATGTCAATACTGGTGGGAAACTCAGCCCATTCTTCTAAACTGACACCAAACTCGTCCAACAAGTTGATATCTTTGACCACCATCCGTGGCCCTTTTATATTGCGAATCACCCAAATCTTACTGACTTGATCGAGCACCACAAAGAGAATGGTCACAAAGGAAAACAACAGGTATTTGGATTTTGGAGAAGTTGACATCTTTTCTATCCTTGTTCGATAATCATCCCGTCATGAAGATTACAATGTGCAACAAAGAGCACACTCTCAGTAAATCTGCACCGTCACTTCACAACGTTGTCCCATTTCTATCCTTTTCACCACAGAATGCCCAATTGCCAACCCCTTTTCAGTGTCAATCCATCCAGAAAAGGTTACCAATTAAGCAAGTGTATCTTTTGGAGGTCCAGTAATGAGTGACGATATGGAACGCGCAGTTTTTCAGACAGACTTTCTTTTTGTGGGCGCAGGTCCCGCCTGTTTGGCTGGTGCTATTCGTTTGCGGAACGCCGTAGACGATTATAATGATGAAGCTGAAGCCAATGGTCAAGAACCAAAAAACGTACGGATTATGATATTGGAAAAGGGAAGTGACGTTGGAGCACACGGGATTTCTGGCGCCGTATTGGATCCAAGAGCTTTAAACGAACTCTTTCCGGGATGGCGTGAAGATGAAACCTTCCCTGTTGAACGATTTGTCGAACGCGAATGTATGCTGATGCTTTCGGAAACATCTGGGTTTACCATTCCGATTCTTCCTCCGGAATTCCACGACATGGGTAAACCAATCATCTCGATTGCCAAATTTCAGACTTGGTTGGCTGAACGTTGTGAAGAACGTGGCATTGAAATCCTGACCGAAACAGCGGGATACCACTTGTTGTTTGATGACAATGAACAAGTCATCGGAGTACGGTGTCGAGACCGCGGTATTGGACCAGATGGACAACCCAAAGAAGATGAGTTTGAACCAGGTGCCGACATCATGGCCAAAGTCACCATCTTGGGTGAAGGACCCCGTGGACATCTCTCCCGCCAACTGTTCAACAAATTCGATATGCTCAGCAACAACCCAATCACCTATGAGATGGGCTGTAAAGAGGTTTTGGAACTCCCCGAAGGTTCGGTCAAAGATGGTTTTGTCTACCTCACTGCTGGTTATCCACTAAACGGAAGTCTCGGACCAATCAACGGCACTTTCGGTGGAGCATTCCTCTATTCGATGGGTGGTGATCGGGTGGCAATTGGTTTGTTGGCCGTACTCGATGCCCACAACCCAGATCAAGACGTCCATTATCTGTTGCAAAAATTAAAGTTGCACCCCAAGATTCGCGAGATTCTCAAAGGTGGTAAAGTGGTCAAGTATGGCGCCAAAGCCGTAACAGTTGGTGGCTGGGGATGTATGCCTAAACTCTATGCACCAGGTGCAATGGTGGTCGGAGATTCAGCATCGTTCTTAAATGCCGCTCGCATTAAAGGGATTCACTTGGCGATGAAATCTGGTATGTTGGCCGCCGAAGCCGCGTTTGAATGTTTATTGGCAGACAACTATGGTGAAGAGTATACCAAACAATACAAAACGAAAATTGATGCTTCTTGGGTACGGAAAGAAATGGAAGTCTCCCAAAATTTCCATACCAACATTTCCAAGAATGGTCTGCCGATTGGTGCCATGAAATACGGCATCTCCAAAGTCACCACCCCACTATTCGGTGCTGGTTCGATTGTGTCGGCCCACGAAGATCATGAGGGCATGCACACGCTTCAACAATATTATGGTGGTGATTTGAGCAAACGCCCCAAATTGATTCCCAGTGCTGGTCGCTATGAGGATTTAGAATACGACAACGAATACATCGTCGATAAACTGTATGACGTGTATTTATCAGGGTCCACCCACGATGAGCACCAACCCTCTCACTTGGTGGTTGAACCTCCAAATCCTGACCACTGCGTTACAAAGTGCCGTGAAGAATATGGAAATCCCTGTGAACGATTTTGTCCAGCACAAGTCTACAACATCGTTGAAGACGAAAGTGCCCCTCACGGGCGTCGATTACAAGTCGATTTCTCCAACTGTGTACACTGTAAAACCTGTGATATTCGTGACCCTTACCAAGTCATCAAATGGGTTCCACCAGAACCAGGTGACGGACCACAATACGGTGATTTGTAATCTCGTCTGAACAGTTGTGTATATCCACGCACCAGTGATTAAAGGACACCTCAAAACCCGACGATGAGAGGAATGACTAACAAGACCTCTTTACAAGTGACATTGTTACATCGCATTGGTTATACTGTGTGTAATTGAAATGGGAGACCAACTATGATGCCAATCGCACTATCATCGCGGATAGACTCGATTACTGTCACAATGTTCACGATGGGAATATTGAGCACATTAAACGCTGGTTGTGGCGACAAAGACACTGCACCCACCAACGCATCCCCGACCATTACCATCATCAATCCAGTGGATGGTGATACTTGGACCGAAAGCCAACCTCAACAGTTGCTAGCACAGGTCGTAGATGCAGACCACCTTGCGACAGATCTCTCGGTACGATGGTCAATTAATGGTGAGGTCGTTTGTGATTGGACCCCGCCTGATGCCGGAGGTAATGCAACCTGCTCGGTGGTGGTAGCGGTCGATATGGCTCAAATCAGAGCCGAAGTCCAAGATACAGAAGGTGCTTCTACGCTCAAAGAAGTCTCGGTCTTTGTGGCTTCCACCAAACCACCGCGGGTCAATATTTTAACCCCCTTAAATGAAAGCACCTTCTATTCAGATCAAGAAATCCCTGTATCAGCCACCATTGAAGACGATGACAATGCCCTCAATGAATTGACCATCTCCTGGACCGCAAGTAATGTCGGCGCACTAGAAGTCCTGCCTCCTGATGCCGAAGGATTGGTATCGGATACCATTACCCTGCCCGAAGGGGCCTATACGCTAACCCTAGACGTTACTGATCCCACCGAAAAGCAAGACACCTCAGCAGTTGACATAACGGTAATTGGTCCCAACGAGGCCCCTACTTGTGAAATTGTACAACCGACATCGGGTGATTTCTCTGTCGCTGGAAGCAGCGTCACCTTTGCTGGAACATTTTCCGACCCCAACATTGAACCCAGTGATCTAGCAGTCACTTGGACCTCCGACAAGGATGGCGAACTCTTTGCAGGCATGGGTGATGCAACAGGTTCAAGCACCTTTACGACCGATTCAATGTCCCAAAACACTCACCAAGTGACCTTGACTATCACCGATGAGATGGGACTGCAATGCACCGACACCATTCAATATTCGATTGGTACGCCTCCTTCGATCATTTTACAACAACCCTACGCCAATACACTGATCAATGAAGGTGATGAACAAGTATTTTCAGCACTGGTCTCAGACACCGAACAAAGTGGACCGGACTTGATGGTCGAATGGTCTTCAGATGTAAATGGCACACTGTACATGGGTCCTGCCGAGTCTAGTGGCATCTCGCAATTTGAAACCGATTCTCTGAGTTTTG
>CAKZLX010000293.1 GCA_937127265.1 uncultured Pseudomonadota bacterium | reverse complement strand
CGCTGTCCATTCTGATGATCCACCTGTACACGCTCGTCACAGGTACAACGCCCGATATCAACGCAGAACTGCCCGAGAAGAAGGTGACCAAGAATGCTTGAAAACCGAGGGTGAAAATTAGAACTGTATAGCGCTTTTATATTTAAGAAACAGACGATGCCCAAGCCCTATATCGCACGCAATCGATTTAATACAGCTCGGAGTCGCACGTAAAGTCGTTGGCCCAGGGGGCCGAAGCGGCTCCCTGGGACTTTTGTGCACGCGTGCGAGCGGCGCGTGCACGTGCAGCCTCTTCCGCTCCTCGCATGGCCCGCTCCATTTCAAGTTTCTTGAGTTCCGATGGGGGCAGGTCTTGCTCCTTCTCCCATCTGGATTGAGACACTGATGCTTGGGGTGACGCAAAGACAGCCTCCCTGCCCTGCAGTGCACCCTGCTGCGCCTGTTGGACCTCCGTATCCAGACTATCCCACTTCGGACGGCTTGTCGAGCCCTTCACGGTGCCCAGACCGAAGGACGTGCCACCCTGATAACTACTTTGAGCGAGTGGTGAATTTTTGACGGAAGGGGGAGACACTCGATACCTCGGATCACGCGTGGCTGGGAGTGGTGGGGTGGGAGGTGCTTGGGATGTCGATCTGTGGCAAAAGGACAGTCTGTCACTCACCGGGCAGTTTGCTTTATCTACTGGGGCTTTACATGCCAAAGATCGCGGTAAATTGACCAACATTGGTGATGGAAGTACCCAAGTTCGTGCTGGCGTTACTGTAGATCAACAGTGGTCTATCGGTTCTGGTTATGCCTATGCGGGTGCACGAGGAGGGTATGTGTTTAAAATCCCCTCGACTTTTGATTTTGATCCAAAGTATCCTGCAGATGATTTAACCTATGGCATACACATTGGTGGTGGCAACAAAGGCTACCAAGCATCGATATTTGTGGATGGTTTTCAGCGTTTGAACGGAGTCGATTATCCTGCGCCAGCCTCTGTTTCTCCGATGGAAGGGTTTACAGCACTCAAAGCCAGCCAGATGAAAGTTGGTATTAATGATTCGATTTCTTGGAAAGACTGGACTCTGAGTGGTTACGTTGCGACATCTGTATTGGCCAAAAATAACCCGATGGATGAAATTATCGGTGGATTCGGACTTTCTTATCTTATTCAACCCTAATCATAAGGTGAACCATGAAACGACAACAAGATCAACATTACATTGTAACCGGTGGTGGTACGGGTATTGGAAAGGCGATTGCTTTACGGCTGGCCGCAGAGGGTGCCAAAGTATCCTTGTTAGCACGTAACCTTGAGCGTTTAGAAGCGGTGGTCAGTGAAATTGAGGCATTGGGTGGACAAGCACAGTGTTTTGCCTGTGACATTACCGATCAGGCAATGGTGAAATCTGCTGTGAAACAATCTGTTTCGACCTTTGGTTCTCTACGTGGTGTCGTTGCCAATAGTGGTGTTGGTGGTGCAAACTTCCCAGGAGAGAACGATCGGTTTGATTTGGTGGTCAAAACCAATGTCTATGGGACCTATTACACTTTGCGGGCAGTCCAAGAACATTTGGTTGATGACGATCGACCAACCCACATGCTTGTGACCTCATCTTGTTTGGCCCGTTTTGGTGTGCCTGGCTATACCGCCTATTGTGCCTCAAAAGCCGCCTTACTGGGTATGGTTCGGGCCTTTGCTTTGGAATTGGCAGGTCAAGGTACCCAAGTTAATGCCCTTTGTCCTGGTTGGGTGGACACTGATATGGCTTGGGAAGGTTTGGAAGGCATGGCTACAGGCATGAATATTGCGATTGAGCAGGCTCATGAGATTGCGATGAAAGCAGTACCTCTTGGACGCATGTCAAAACCAAAAGAGATTGCCGGTACGGTAGCGTGGTTGGTTTCTGAGGACGGTGCAGGTGTCACTGGACAGGGGATTGATATTAATGCTGGCTCTTGGATGGGCTAAAGTGTAATTGGTAATCGATAGGTAAAACCTGACGATTTTTTGATATATCACTGGTAATAAATGCGTTAATTGCACTCTATGATTGATTTTCAACCCCATCTTGATGAGATTGCCCAGCAATTGGCGATTTTTGACCAGCAGAACAAACGGTTGTTTGCCACCTCTTCTTTCCAAACCAACAGTGTGGTCTTGTTGCACATCCTCTCGCGTCTGGCACCTGAGGTACCGGTGTACATGATGAATACCGGTTTCTTGTTTCCAGAAACCCTGATGTTTCGAGATCAGTTGATACAAGACTTTGGACTCAATGTGGTGACTTTACAATCCGAAACCCCTCGTTTACAACAACGGTGTGGAGAAGGACGATTCTTATTTGCCTCTGATCCCGATGCCTGTTGCCATATCAATAAGGTGGTCCCACTAGAACCAATCATTGCCAAGCATGATGTTTGGATCAACGGCGTTCGGGGTTCTCAATCGGCAACCCGTCAATCAATGCAAAAAATTCAACCGACCAAAAGGATTCTTCGCTATCATCCACTGTTAGAATGGGATTCTCGGATGGTCTATTATTATTTGGAACAACACAATTTACCCAAACACCCTCTAGAAGAGCAGGGGTATGTCAGTGTTGGTTGTCGTCCTTGCACCCGAAAATGGTCGGACATGGATGATCGCAGTGGTCGTTGGGCTGGGTTGAACAAGACGGAATGTGGCTTGCACACCACACTTGGACAGTAGGAGAGTGATATGCACGTGTTGATCACTGGTGGTGCTGGATATTTGGGAACGGAATTGGTAGAACTGTGTTCCTTTGATCAACGGATTACCGAGATTACCATCTATGACAATCTCAGTCACGGCCGCCATGGATTATTTACTGGAAACCGATTGGGAGAGTGTCGGATTCATTTTTTACGACGAGAATTGCTGGATACGCGTTCTCTACAAAAAGCCTTGGAAACGGTGGATGTGGTGGTTCATTTAGCCGCCAAAGTCTCTACGCCCTTTGCCAGTGGTGATCCCCATGCTTTTGAACAAGTCAATCACTGGGGCACCGCTGAATTGAGTTATGCCATCGGAAAATCGAACGTACAAAAGGTGATCTATGCTTCTTCGGCCTCGGTCTATGGTATTTCGGATATTGCCAAAACAATTGATGATACCCCTACACCGAACACCACCTATGGCATCTCTAAACTGAATGGAGAGAAGATGTTGTGGCGTCTCAACAATCAAAAGACGGTGGTGATTGTACGTTGTGCCAACATGTATGGATATTCTCCCAGTTTGCGTTTTGATGCGGTGATCAATCGGTTTGTGCGGCAAGCATTTTTTGAGGGGCGGATCTCGATCGAGGGTAAAGGGGATCAATTGCGTCCATTTATTCACATTAGGCATGCGGCAGAAGTGTTTCGACGGTTGATTACCGATGTTGATCAGAGCGCAACGGTCAACTTGGTGGATAAAAATCGCAGTATTTTAGAGATTGCCGGTCATCTCAAAGAGTTGCTTCCCGATTTGGAAATGATCTTTGTTGAGCAAGACCTTCCTCGTACATCCCTTCAAGTGACCCAAAGTCCTGAAATGTCCGACTTGTATACTTATCCGGTGTCCTTTTCTGAAGAGATACAACACTTTGTTTCAAAGTTTCGTTTTTAATGGTGGATGAGGTTGTCGGTCATCCAATCCTGAAGATATTTGGCGACGGTTTCGGCATGGGTGCGTTGTGGATTGTGACCTCCTTGTTCAAAAGAGAGGGTGGTGCCATTCTGTAAAAGATTATCAATTTCCTCAAACAGTTCCTTCTCCACATAGGGATCATCAGCGCTCCAAATATTCAGCGTGGGTATAGTCAAACTGGATAAATTGGCTTTGTTTTCGGCAAAGGAAAAGTCGTGAGCGCAGTGTAAAACGTGGGTCATCGCTTGGGGACTGATGCCTTTGGGAAAACCAATTGTACGAAAGACATAGACCATAAATGGGGTGAACAGCCATCGTAGAAGGGGAAAACGCACCAGTTGATAGCCCCAATGTGGTTTGGAATTGCGAAACACACGATATTGTTGGGCACCCACACTGGAAATGATGACCAGTCCCTTGACGCGATGGGGGTGATGTTTGGCCACTGCAATCATCATCGGACCACCCATGGAGTGTCCCATTAAAAGGCAAGTCTCGATCTGCATGGCATCTAAAAATTCCACAATGGCGGCTTCGCGATCACGGATGGTGGTGGTTGAGATATCGGTTTTGGTGGTGCTGATGTCCAAGTTGGGCATCGCCAAGGCAATACAGTGAACGTTTGGTAAATGTGGAAACAGAAAACGAAAGTCGTGGGGACGTCCGGGGTAGCCGTGTACCATGAGTACTGGTGGAAAGGGTGTAGAATCTACGGTGTGTTCCCAATATCCAAAGCGGTAGTTGGTGGTCTCGATGTATTGAATTGGATCAGTCATGGATACTTTGTAACCGGTTCCAGAAGCCAAAACTTCCTACATCTGTGCCAAATACCCGGACATGAAACTGCCGCCACTTCCCCCAACACAGTCTAGGTATAGATTTTCGGTCACTTTGATACCTGATCGTAAAGAGAGGGCGGTGGATGTTGCTTGTTGCAAATAATGGCGCAATACCGCATCACTGTTGTTCATCGAAGAATTTGAACTGACCCGTATCCAACCATTGGAACTGCTACCTTCACCAATGTGAAAATCGGTGATGATAAAATCCATGCCGGAGGGTACTTGGTAAACGTTTGGAAAATTGGAATGTCCAGAACAACTGATGGTCACGATGGGGTTGCTTCCTAGACTGACGTTGGGACCTTGTGGATAGGCAAAGCTCTCGGCAATAGAAGAAATGAGAAAACCGACAGATGCAATAATGGCGGCGATACCAAAGAGTTTGTTGTTCATGAAGACTCCAATAAAATAAGGATGGGCAACTAGGTTAACGGATTCCAACAGACATCGTTTTATAACTGACATTGCGATGTCCATTTTCATTGAAGGAGACACCGTTGTAACTTCCTCCATTGTCACCATCTGTTCGATAGTATGGAGAAGATACATCGCCACACCAACTGTTGCACTGCTTGTAACAATTGGTGTAACCAGTCATCATCAGTCCAACCCACATCCAAGATGAGTCACAGACATTCAATTGGTAATTCCAACTTGTACTGGCCACCCCGCCACCTGTAAAGAAGGTTCCTGCGGTATTTCCGCTGGCATTGTATCCCAAACTGTTGATGGTCATCGGGGTATTGGATTGGGCATAGAACCACGCCTTTTGACTGGTACCGTGATTGATGTATAGCACATCAGTGAATTGGATTTCTGAACAATCGGTTCGGTAGCCGGCTTGACCGTATCCACCGGTGTAATTGGTTTCATTTTGGAGATGTATCATGTTCCCATTTTCGGTATAGCACATCGTCCAGCCACCCCCATCAGTACTCATGTCACAATAGGCTTGATAGGCACCATTACCATCAGGGTCTACCCAATAGACACCATCATCCCCTAAAGAGGCATATCCATCTTGAATAATGGATAGACAGTCTGTTGCGGGGCAGGTGAGGTCGCTTCCATCCCCTTCGATTGGGCATCCGGTTTCTACATAAATACTGCTGTTGGCGGTACCAGAATTTCCAGTGCCATCGGTGGCGGTGACAGAACAAACCCAGAGACCTTCAGTGGTAGGTGTCGAGGCTAGTAGGGTATCAATCGGACCCGTTTGGTTAGTGTGGGTTATGCTTTCGCCATTTGGACCAGTCCAAAGAAAGTTGTAGAGAACGGTATCGCCATCAATGTCAGTGGAAGAGTTGGCAATCGTACAATAGAGGTCATCGTCTTCTGCGGCTGGATTTCCACTGGAATTGGTGGACGAAGTGGTGATGCTTGGGGTGGTGGGCAGGGTGTTTTGAATGAAGATTTCTGCTGAACTCACGGTAATTGTATCGGTTGAGTCAGAGACTTGGGCTTCACAGACCAGCGAATCATTGGGAGATACCAACCCAGTTAAGGTGACACTGCTTCCCACAGCAATCGTTTGTCCATTCGCCATCCAACTAATTTGGGTGTTGAGAGTGTCATTATCGGCATCTTGGCTTTGTACTGTGCAATTGGCTGTACTATTGGAAAAGAGAGAGGTTGGGGTGATACCCACAAAGGAAACAGTCGGAGCGCGATTGTTGATCAAGATAGAGGTTGTATCGCTGACAGGGGGAGCATCACCATCATTAGCCGTCGCCGTACAAGAAATACTATCTCCACTGGACAGAGAAAAATTGCCTAAGTTGACGCTGGCACCAGTATAATTTTGTCCTCCCAGATTCCAAGTGTAGGTAGGGGTGACCGTTTCATCGGGATCGGTGATGGTAGCCGAGCAAGTCAGTACACTGTCGTTGTAGATCGTACCAGTGCTGGTAATACTGAGACTATCAATACTTGGTGCGGTATTCACAATGGTTGTGGAAACGGTGGCTGGTGTTCCGTTGATGCTTCCATCAGATGGGGTGACTGATAACGCCCAAGTATCGCCTTTACTGGTCAGCGTATTGGAGAGTGTGGCACTGGTTTCATTGGGTTGTGGTACTCCGTTTTTGGTCCACGAATAAGCGTAGGAGACTGTTTGTCCTTCAGGATCTATCGATGCTTGGGTAATCGTTAGACTCAAGTCATCGGTGGTATTGGGATTTGATGGTAGAAGGAGAATGCTGGGTGTGCTCGGTGCACCGTTGATGGTAAATGAGACCTGTGCACTATCGGTCATTCCATCGGTATCGGTGGCTACAATACTGAGAGTATGGTTGCCAAACCCAAGACCATTTTCGATAAATTGGGCGTTGCCTGTAGAGTCCGCTGACAGTGTGGTGTAGGGTTGTCCATCCAGTGTCCAACTGAGACCAACCTCGTCGGGTTGATCTTCCAAATCATTCACATTGACGGTAAATTGGATGGACTCACCTTCCAAAAATGTTTGGTTGGCAGTTGGAGAAACAATGGAAAGGGTCGGCGGGGTACCAACACGCAAGATGATTGAATCGTTACAAGAAAGACCAAACTGATCGGTGGCGGTCATTGTAATGACGTGATTGTTCGCCGATAAATTGGCAAAGGGAAAACTACTCGTGCCTGTACTATTTGGAGTGGATGTGCCCAATATGCCATCTTTGTCACTGCTCCATTCTACATTGAGTTCACTGGGTGAATCTTCGGCATCGATGATTGTTCCCATAAACAAAACTTCAGATTGAAACAATGAAACGGAATTGTTTTCTGGTGAAACCAAAGTACAGAGGGGTGCTGAATTGGCTTCATTCACGGTGACTGAAACGGTATCAGTGTCATTTTTGCCTGTGGAATCGGTGACGGTGAGGGTGATGATGTGCGAGCCCACGCTCAAGTACTCCGCGGTGCTCACTTCTCCATTACTGTTGAGGGTGATTTCTGAAGTGAGTGTTCCATCCTGATCACTATTCCATTCGACCAGTAAACTGTCCAGTGGGTCTTCGAGATCAGAGACTTGCCCTTCCAGAATGACCTTTTGATCGGCGAAAAATGTAGCGCCATCGGTTGGTGAGGTGATGGTGGCAGAGGGTGGCTCGGTGGCAGAGATGTTGAGGGTTAGACTGCTAACCCCACCAGAACCTTGTGGATCTCGGACTTCGAGACGGATGGTGTCGGAACCAACCACTGGGATGAAGTCACAAAAAGTACCTCCACCCGCATCAGGAGGAGACCAACCACAGATTTCTTCTTCCTCATAATACCAAGCCACTTGTAAGAGTTCAGCATTGTGGTTGCTATCGGTGACCTGTCCGCGCACTTCCACTGCAAAACCTTCAAAGACCGTTTCACCGTCTTGGTGTGAGGTAATCAGAGCAGTGGGTGCGGCATTGTAGGTGTTGATATTCTTTTCTGTTCGACAGGCTAAGATACTGATCGCAACAATTGAAACAAGGGGTTTCATATACATCTCCAAGGGTATTGAAGTGTATTTTACCACGATTGTTGAGAAAATTCTTGGCTAGTTCGTGTCCATCGGAAAATCGATTATTTCACAAAGACAGAATTGAATTGTTGAGTGCAGCGAATAAAGGTGGTGCACTTACTCAATTGTTTGAGGGTTGGTGCGCCCACATAAGTACAGGTGCTTCGGATACCACCCAGTAAATCCAATACGGTTGTATGGACAGAACCTTTGAAGGGCACTTCTACTGTTCGTCCTTCACTGGAGCGATAGTTGGCCACTCCACCAGCGTGTTTTTCCATGGCGGTATCCGAA
>CAKZLX010000292.1 GCA_937127265.1 uncultured Pseudomonadota bacterium | reverse complement strand
ACCCATCACCAAAACCCTAACCTTGGAAAATCCAGAATACACCGAGGCGGTGATGATCAGAGAATGGCAGGTACAGTGTGGAAGCCACCTTCACTGTACCTTTGAAGGCTTGGCACCCACTATCGATACAAATACACAAAAGAGCGTTTGGATACCCTACCCCAATGAAGTCTTAGACATCTCCATCGAAGAATTGCAGCCACAACAAGGTGTGACCACCCAAATTAACAATGTCCAAATCCATCACAATCTCCAACCCCAATCCACTGACACCACTCTTTCACTCACCGTACAAAGCAGTACACAAGAACCGATTTCGATTCATACACCATCGGATGTCACCATTACTTCGGTACAGGTCAACGGAAAACCGTATCCTTTCACAGGAGAAAGCCCACTCACCGTACTCAGTGGTATTGGAGAAGATACCATCACCGTAGACTGGCGTAGCAACGATATCAGTCATCAACGCAACTTGGCGTCTCCAACCTTTGACATTCCAACCTCCAATGTCAACATCACAGTTTCCCACCATAAAGATCTCGCTGTCCTTTGGGCTTCTTCTGGCTGGAACAATGCCCAACCACCATGGCTGGCTAGCATTGGACTCCTGCTGTTGATGGCTTTGGCGTTGGCACGTCATCCGACATCAACCAAAACCTTTCTACACTGGATGATCATTCTTTGTTGTCTGACATTCATTGGCTTTGCGGAAAGTCTCTGGTTATTGGGTTTACTGGTTATCCGAGACATCAACAGGCGAACCAAGTGGTTTTGGATCATCGATGTGCTGTTATTACTCAGTCTATCGATCTGTACGCTCCAATTGTTCTTATTTCCTACGCAACCCTTTTGGTTTTGGAATTCAGAAGAACTACAATGGTATACCGATGTATCAGAGACGATTATCGCCCCATCAATCATTCTGGTGTCTAGCCGTTGGGCTATTGGTCTTTGGGGACTATTTGTCCTCTATATAGGCTATCAAAGCCTGCCACAGTTGTGGACTGACCTGATGAACATTCTGTCCTTCCCAAAAACACAACTTGATCAGGCAAGTGAATCAGTCGATCCGACAGAGTAAAATGGAGAGTCTTACTCCTCGACTTTGTTGTGGGGAGCAACAATATTCAGTTTCTTGTCACGGGCTTCCTCTGCTCGACGACGGGTATGAGACCGCTTAGGGTCGAGGGCGACTGACATCGCAAAGGCCTCATAAGCAAGTATCCACTCTTCAGAAAGCATACGGGCCTGACCTTCTTGATCCAACTGTTCGGCAATCGGTTCGACCAGTGCTTCGAGTCCATCGACATTGTGATCCCATTTGCGAACCAACAGCAACAAATCTTGTTGTTTGAGTGGATCGGTCTCTTTTTGCGCACGTTCTAAAAAACAGGTAGCCACCGCTTCTTTGTGTTGTGGTTCAAACCTATTTTTCCAACGACGATTGCGGTAGACGTGACGGGTAGCCTTTTTCCACTCTTGCCATGCCCCCAAACACTCCCCCTGTTGCGCCAATGTTAGTGACTGTTGACGGGTTTGCTTGGCGACTTCAAGGGCGTCATCACCCACTTCAATCGTTTGTTGTAGATCAATCCACTGTAATCCGGCAAAGGTCTGGGCGTCTGTTTGTTCTACCAAAACATCACCACTGGACTGATCGAGAACGGTCAGCCACAGTTCATATGAACCATTGGGTAGGGACTGTGGTATCGGTAAGGGAAACTTGCCGACCACAGTTTCATCTGTATCCCAGTCAGGCATGTCATACCAGCGATAGCCGGGCTGAAAAGCTCCCGTTGTAACAACCTCTCCTTTTTGTACCAGCCCAAAAATCGCCAATACGTCGTCGTTGCGCTTTTCGTTAATCCCCCATCGTTGTTCGATGAAGAGTGCACCACCAGGGGCTACATATGGAGAGGTGATTTTAATACTGGACAAGTGGACATCACCAGCCAAGCGCCACCCATTGTCTTTATCGGTGCTTTGCTTGGGATGAATAAACAAATCTCGACGAACGTGATTGCCAATGTGCAATTTCTTTTTGGAGACCGGATAGCCTGAGATTTCTAGATAATCTCGTGCCCACTCTGAATTTTTTTGGACTTTGGAGGTTCTGGCCCAACCACCGTGAGAATGGGCAAACTCGGGCTTTCTTTCTTTGAGGACGTATTCGCGAATGAACTTGCGGTTATAGTCAGAATGACGGGCAATAGGCACATCCACCAAACCAGCCGTATCAACGATATTCCACCCACTGTACATCATGTGAGCACCCATATCCACATCAAACAAGGTGACGTGATCAACATCCAAACGCCGTTGCACCCATTGCATATACCGTACGCGCCGATGCACATCTGCCACAGTGGTCTCTGGAGAGGACAAAAACTTCACCGATTCTTGAATCTCAGAAATCGAAAAGAACAACAAGAACAGACCACCTACCACTTGTGAAAAAGATACCTGTCGGGAACGCAGAGTCCATGCCTTAGACGGAAACACCTTAAACAGCTCAAAGGCACCAACCACCATCATCGGCAACATAAAGACTTCCACAGTGTGAAACCAACGGTGGGCTTTCATCCAGTCCCCACCAGAGTACAACACAAAAAATACACTGGAGCAGCCACAAAGCCACAGCAGACTTCGGGCACGCCAACCAGTTCGTAAAAGCGACGTCAATCCAACAACCAATGCCAACAGCAAAATGGACAGCACCCGCAACTTGACCCAGTTTTCAGATATTGTAGACCAAAATTCTGGCGCTCCTTTCCAATGACCATCCCATAAAATGACAACCGTCAGAAACAAAGTAGACAAACCGACCAACCAACGTCGCCAGCCCTTTTGAAGTCCATTCATACCAATGGTCAACAAGGGCAAAAACCATCCCAAATGTAGCCCCCACTCTTTGTGACCCAACACCTTTTCTTTGAAGGAGCCCATAAAGACATGGTGATCGGTCAAATATCCCAAAATATATTTCCAGCCACGAATGTTCCAACCAAAGGGCTTAAACCGATTTCCTTTACCCAATTTTGCGTAATAAGTGTTGGGGTACGGCCAACCAAAATACTCATAGCGCCACCACTGATAGAGTCCAAATGGAACCGCAAAGACCAATAACCACACTGGTATTCGCCACCATCGTTTATCAACAACAGCAAAGACCCCCATCGCAATCGAGGCCAAGAGAGCATACATCACACCTTCTGGACGGGTCATACAAACCAAACAGAAAACAAACGCCGACAGTGGATGTCGTGCCTCATCATCGCATTCGATCAACAAACGCCACAAACCAAAGACCAGTAAAAATCCATACAGAGAATTTTCCAATCCAGCACCACACCAAATCACAAAATTAGGCGACAGTACCAACAATAAGGGAGCAAACATCGCATTCTTAAATGAAACACCAGCACGCTTGGTAATGCCATAGACAAACGGCAAAGTCAACACACCAAAAATCGCTCCCCAAACTTTTGCCGAAACCCAAACAGATAGACCCACAAAATGACAGATCACCATCAAAAATGTCCACAGGGGATTGGAAAACCCCTCTACACGTTCACCACCAGGATAGGTCACAAACCCTTCACCATCAGCAAAGTTTTGAGCATAGGCAAAGGAAATCCCAGCATCTTCAATAAAGAATGGTTGTGGAATACAAAAGAACAAATAGTGAACAACAAAGCCCACACTCAACCAAAAAAGCGCTGACACCTGCCAACGCTCTTCTGAATTCAACTGTGCAAATCGATGGGCGACAGACTGAAACAGTCTTTCCATAAAATTCTCCGAACGATAAGGAGATGAATACAATTAATTAGATGGTCTTGTCACCACCGGTTGAACCAGTGCCTGCATCTCCACCTGAACTTTGATTGGCACGTGCCGCTTTCAAGGCTTCCAGCTTAGCCTTGTTGGCATCACTCTCCGTTGTGCCTCCTTCACGGCGAGCTTTCTTCATTGCTTCGAGTTTGGCGTGAGCACGAGACTTTGCGCCTTCTTTACGCATTTTTTCCAACTTCTTATCCAAACTATTATCGGCAAGTTCGGCACCCACCTTTGCTTCAGCAGCCTTTTTATCAATTGCGTCACGCACATTGGTCAAAGCCTCGATGTCAGCATCCAAAGATAAACCGTTAAGTGCTTCTTGAATCTTAATTTGAGCGTCGATAGTAGCTGCCTTGGCTAACATTTGATCTTTTTCACGCATCAGTTTATGTATCTCAGCCTCAAATTGCTGTAGTTGCTCCATCGAATCTTCCGCTTGTTTAGAGATACCGACCAACTCACTTTGTTTAGAAAGAATACTTTGTTCTAAGCCTTCTTTCTTCTCAATCAACATGATTGCCAATTCATCTTGATTAGTCGCCAAAGCACCTTCCAATTCCATCGTAGTATCTTCTAATTCTTTTTCCAACGCGGTCAGTTCATTTTCAGTTTTGTTACGCAAAAATACAATATTGGATATTGCCTTTTTCAAGTCCTTGTGTGTCTTTTTACGTTCCACAATTGCTGCTTCATAGACCGCACCTGGATTTTGTTCTTCAATCCGACCAATAAATAGCGAGAGAAAGCCGTTAACCATATTTGTAAGACGTGCGAAAAATCCCATGAGATACTCCAAACAACAGAATTTCGAAATTAAGATTTGAGTTGTATGACAATTTACTTGTCACTATACCAATTCAATCACCATAAAACAAATCGAATTTACAACAACCGTATTCAAAAAGACTATACAATGCAAGTATCGGTTGTTGAATGACCTCATAAACAGCAACCGCATTTTAAGATTCTTTCATATAGGTATCCGATGATCATCACACTGTTGAGTCTGATTCAGTTTTCCAATGCAGACTCTCCCCATTCTACACAACTTCTACCTCCACCACCAAACAGGCAAGAGCTGGGAGTGTATCGTCCCAGGCATACTGTATATGGCTACCTTCCTTATTGGAGTACCAATCCATCTGACCTATCGTTCAGTGGTCTTAGCCACCTCGCTTACTTTGGGGTTGAACTAAACGCAGATGGTTCTTTGTCCTATACTAGCCGATGGCACAATGTGGCCAGCACACTAGTCTCTCGAGCCCACAATGAAGATGTCAAGGTGCACCTCTGTTTGATCTCCTTTTCAGACAACGTCAATAACACCGTCTTACCCAGTGCTAGTTTACGCAGTACAGCCATTCAAAACATTGTTTCACTGGTCGAACAATATGGTGCAGATGGGGTCAACATAGACATTGAAGGTATGGATGCGGCTCGACGACAAGACCTCAATGCATTCATTCAAGAATTGTCCTTGGAAGTTGATGAGATTGTGATTGCAACACCAGCGATCGATTGGAGTAATGCCTACGACTATGCCACCCTCTCCTCTTATAGCGATCTCTTTATTATGGGCTACGATTATCACTGGTCTGGTGGAGACCCCGGTCCTGTAGACCCATTGTTTGGTGGCTCTCCTTGGGGTCCCTATGCCTTAGACTGGTCAGTTGACGATTACCTGTCTCTTGGCGTCAATCCCGATCGTATTATTTTGGGACTTCCTTTATATGGACGTTCATGGGATACCATCGATGATAGTGTACCCGGTGCTTCGGCTGGATCTTCCAGTTCGATCATGATGACTGAGGCGATCGATCTCGCCACTACCGAAGGTTCACTCTTTGATGTCATCACCGAATCGCCCTACATTTTATATAGCAATGAACAAATCTGGTTTCCCAGTGTTGCCTCAGTAGAAAGCCGTATCCTTTGGGCACAAGACCAATCACTGCAAGGCGTTGGCTTTTGGGCTCTGGGCTATGAAAATGGCACCACTGCATTTTGGGAAATGATGGAAGAAACCACTGGTGAAACCCAATCAGAACCCGATGACCAACCAACAGAGGACACTGGCGATACCGACAATACAACTAACTCAGCCCCAATAGCCAATGCCGGTCTAGATCAAACCGTTGTCATTGGGTCAACCATCAATTTGGATGGCCGTCTGTCTATCGATCCCGATGGTGATATCATTACATTTGCCTGGACTTTAATCGATCCTCAAGAGCAAACGCTGACCAACCCTCACGCCAATATCGCAACCTTTGCCCCCACCCAAACAGGAATATGGGAAGTCGAGTTACAGGTCTCTGATGGTGAAAAAGTAGGTGTCGACAGCACAACCATCACCATCATCGACGAATCAGAACCAAAATCTGGATGCTCCACACTACCTAATCATACCCCTTTGTGGCTTCTCACGTTACATTCTCTCATTCTTGTACGACGTCAACATTCTTCTCCTTTCTCCACCTAATGTAGAATTTCATGCCCGCTATTAATTGTCACAAATGTCGCCAACTCATCTCCGATAAAGAAACCCACTGTCCGTTTTGTCAGACCCCACAAGTGATCGAACGAGAGTCTTCCTCTTTGACCAAAGAGTTTTTCAAAGAGCCTAAAGAAGTCATCAACTGGATTGTGGCCATCAATGTGCTCCTTTATATCGCCTCGATCATCCTCGACCCCAGTGAAGCCATGTCACTCGATCATGGTCTATTGGGTGTGGGCTCACCAACCAGTCGCTCACTGATTGTATTGGGAATGACTGGAAATGCCATGTGGACCTGTGGACATTGGTGGACACTGTTGACCGCATCTTTTCTGCACGGTTCAATTCTCCACATCTATTTCAATCTCTCTTGGCTTCGACAGTTGGGAGCAATGACCGTTGTATTGTTGGGACCTGCTCGGTTCATCTTTGCCTATTTGGCAACCGGTGTTGGTGGGTTCCTTCTCTCCAATTTTTGGAACAATCCCTCTACGGTTGGGGCAAGTTGTTCAATTTTTGGTTTGATGGGTGTCTTAATTGTATTTGCACAACGCCGTGGGGGACTGTTGGGAGAAAAGTTGGGTAAGCAATTGTGGATTTGGACGGGGGTTGGACTTCTGTTTGGTTTGATGGTTCCGATGGTCAACAACGCTGGACATATCGGAGGGCTATTGACCGGTATGGCATTGGGATTTGTTTTTCCCAAACAAGAAAACCGTCAAGAGTCGGGTGTGCTACAATTGCTTTCACTGGCTTTGTTGGGTGCCACAATTTTGTTTGTGGGCTACAATGGACTGATCATGACCCAAGCCCTTGAACAATATGATTTATTGGGACAGTTATTCTGTCAATAAGCACACATTTTATGAGGATATCGATGACACTGTGGATTTTATTCAGTCAGTTCGCTTGTGACAATGCTTGTCATACCGCCACCAAAGCCATCCCTGCTCTTGAAATGGTCGATCCCAGTTGGGGTGCTGAACCGGTTGATTGTGAAACAGATCATCCAGATCCTGATGCCACTGATGGCTGTATCTACAAAGAATTACGTTGCAATACAGTCCTTGAAGGCACCACTCGAGGAGGTAAAAATCATTTCGGAGATGACTTTTACCAGAAAGGATTCTGTACACCACAACGCAACAACTATGAAAATTCACCCGAAGCGATCTACCAATTGCGGATCAAACCAAACACCCAAGTCGATTTACGCCTGGACAGCAACTGTGCCGATTTAGACTTGGTGACCATGCGCTGGGAAGAGAGTCGGTGTCCAACCGTTAAACATGCTCCCAACCTTCATTCAGGCTGTGAAATGAACACCAAAGCAGATGGTGGAACCTTACGATTAACCACAGTAGACAATCCAGAAACACACCTGATTGTGGTCGACGGTAAACAAGGTGCTTACGGAAACTTCCGACTGACGGTCAATTGCAAAACTTACCGCTAATTTAGCATGCTCTCTAAACATTGGACCAGTGTACTAAGCATTCTGTTGAGTGTGGCTGTTCTCTATGCTTTTTTACAAGATGCCGATCAACAGGGACTTCGGGCATTATTCACCACCCTTCGTTGGGATTGGTTACTGTCAGCATTGCTAATCAAAAGTCTCTCCTTGAGTATCCATGAGTACCGCCTGTGGTTAGGATTTACCAAACCAAGACCCCCTATCCAAACCACCATGCAAATCGGTTTTGCCTCTGCCCTACTCAACATTTTACTTCCTGGAAGGGCTGGTGATGTTGCCGCCATTGCCATGTTAAACAAGAAGTGTGGTGTACCAATTGGCATCGCAACCTTTGCTGTGGGGATGGTGGGGTTCTTTGAAGGTGCAGTCTTCGGTTTAATGATGTTGGCTGTATTGGTGTTCAATGCCCCGATGTGGATTCAGTATTTGGGAACCGATCTACACCTACAAAGTCTCCAAACCATCTCGGGACTGACCCTGTTGGGGATTGGCATTGTGGTGGTGGCGACGATCATTGGCCAACGCTTCTTTACCGAACCAGAAGAACAAACCGATGACTTCTCGCCATTGAGTTGGCTACGAGACGCCTTTAACCAAACTGGTCAAGCCATTGGCAATCGACACTACATCCTCTTCAATACACTGGCTTCGATTGCCGAGGTCTGGTTGATGATTGCTGCCTTTGCCATTGGGTTTCCAATGTTGGACTTGCAAGCGGAATTAATCACCCTGACTCCTTTGTTGGCCTGGTCGTTGAGTGGATTGGTCTTGGGAATTTCTGCGATTGCCGCAATTGTCTTACCACCAACCTATGGTGCGGGAAGTGCTGCCGCCTCAGTGTTTATTTTGGGTCTCTTTGGCTTTGATGAAACCCAAGCGCTTGGATTTGCCTCGGTCTGGTGGCTGATTTCTCAAGTCCCCACAGTGTTACTGGGTCTACCTTCGTTGTGGTTGGTTGGAAAGAAATAATGCCTACAACGAACGTCCTACCCTAAATCCAATGTTGGAATATTGAGATCCTGGGGACACATTCAAGCGTTCGGCTGATCGAATATACCGGGTTGTACTATTCCAGTAGCCACCGCGGTACACTTTGAATGGACTCCCCGATGGATTGACTGGATCAACCGTAAATCCGGATGGGTAGGTAGCATACCAATCATGTACCCACTCGTTGATATTCCCAGACATATCATAGATACCAAATCCATTCGCATCTAAGGTGGCGACTTCCTTGCTACCGTGAGGCGTACTTTGGGTTGGCTTATACCATGCATACAGCGTCAGATCATACCCATCGGTCAAAATGTTGGTGGTATCCACATAACCGTTGGGTAAATCACCACCACCATTGCTGGTCCAAATGGCGGCAGAAGTCCCCGCACGGGCGGCATATTCCCATTCGGCCTCGGTCAACAGACGATAGCCCGTACACTGGTATGGGTTCACTTGTTCGGTACAACTAATCGAACTGTTGCTTCCTGTACAGGCGTAACACTGTTGTAGATTCAAACCGTTCAAAGTATTGTGACGGGTGGTCAGTGCATTGGCGAAATCTGCCGCCATGTGCCAAGAAACGTTGTAGGTAGGATAGTCTGCACCAACCCCATAAGAACCCACTCCATTTGAAGTAGCCCCCAAAACGTGTGCATCGTAGCCCATCAATTGCCCAAACATCCCTTGGGTCACCTCAGTCGTCATCACATAAAAATCCGAACCCAAAGTCACTTGGTGTTGTAACTCATCACTGCCACGACCTTCTTCGGACGTAGGAGAGCCCATGTTAAAGGTGCCATTGGAGACCAATACAAAATCGACACTTTGTCCATTGCCCAAATCAATATTCAAATCACAAGCGGTCAATCCACAATTGGTATTTCCATTGCTGTCGATGACCGTTGCGGTGGCCGTATCACTGACCACACCACCAAAGTTATCGGTAGATGTTACCGTACAGGTGATCACATCGCCAACCGCAACCGTACTGGAACTCAAAGTTACAGATGGATTGGTTCCCAAAGTACTAGCACCATTGGTCCAGGCGTAGGTTAAGACCGGAATCTCACCATCATCATCACTGGTGATGGCACTACAGGCAATGGTGTCTGAATCCTCAGGGGTTGGATTATCGATGGTTGGTGCAGTCAGACTTGGAAGGCGATTATCAACTATGACTGAAACACTGGTATAATCATTGGCGCCACTATTATCGGTGGCACTGATGTTACAACCGATCGTTTGGTTTGGCAATACATTAAAATTACCCAAATCAACAGTTGTTCCAACGGCAAAAGCACTTCCATTTCTAGTCCACTGCATGGTTGGGTTAACCGTTTCATCGGGGTCAACAATGCTCACACCACAGGTCAACACACTGTCGTTATAGACACCGGTTGAGGGGGTAATCGTTGCCGCGCTGACGATTGGTGGCGTGTTCTCCACTTCAATACTGGCAGTATCGGTCGCTATCAACCCCTCACTATCAATCGCAGTTGCTGTGCAAATAACATCATCACCCACATCGGTATCGGTTGCATCAATGGTATAGGTGTCGGTACTGGAAACCAGATTGCCATTGACCGTCCACTGATACGTCGGAGCAATCGTTCCGTCATCGGTATCACTGGCTGTCGCTGTACAGGTTAGGGTGTCTCCTGTTCGCACACCGGCATTCGGCGAAATGGCAATGCTGTCAACCGATGGACCACTGTTGGCAATGGTCACAAAAGTACTGTCGGTGACCACACTTCCTCCCATGTCGGTGGCGGTGACATGACAACCCAAGACATCACCAGTGGTAAAAGAGACATCCACAAGATTCAGAGTGGCCGTGGTAGACGATGTATAATTGGGGTACAAGATCGTTCCAGTGGTCACATTTTCAAACAGAAAGTCCAAACTGGGGGCAATGGTTCCATCACTATCCGTCACACTAGCACTACAGGTGACGATGTCTGACTCCAACGGTTCTGAGGGGGTAATCTCAATACTGTTGAACACCGGAGGATCATTGAATACGATAAATGTACCCGCTGCAGTATCGGTTGCCCCATAGGAATCTGCCACACTGGCAATACAGGTAATGGTATCACTGGGTTGCACCATCCCTTGGTTGAGGGTAAACACACTGCCTGCCCCAACACTAAAACCATTGACATTCCAGATGTAGGTGGCGGTCAAAGATTCTCCGTCGGGATCGGTGACTTGGCTATCACAGGTCAAGGTATCCCCCAGCATACCATTGGAGGCTGCAGTAATCACCACAGTTCCCAATACTGGAGCACGGTTCCCCAATACCACACTGTCGGTACCCATGTCAGAAGCGCCTTGATCGTCGGTGGCAATACCGTTGCAAGCAATCACATAATTGGGCATGGCGGGGGTAGTTGCCAAATCGAGTGTGTCTCCTTGGTAAATCGTTCCATTGACAGTCCATTGGAAAGTGGGAGAGATGGCTTGATCAATGTCGCTTGCCGAAGCCGTACAGGTCAACACCGAATCATTGTAGACACCACCACTCGGGGAAATGACTACATTACTGACAATCGGTGGGGTATTACTAATGGTAATCGATGATTCCAAATAGTTTCCATAGTGAAAACCGTCATAGGGTGTCACCCGTACCGTCCAAACCTCACCGACTTGCAATTCTGCCGAACCGACACTGGTGCCAGTGAAGGATGTCAAAACACCATCCTCGTACCACTGATAGGTCGTACTGACATTTTGTCCATCCAAATCTGAAGTGGTAAAACTCATCGCCAAGTTGTTGTTGCTGAATACTGGGTCGGGAGAAAAAGAGATGCTGTCTACTGTGGGCCACTCATTGACCCGTACCGAAATCAAATCATCAGACATCAAACCCGCAGTATCTGTACCCGAAAAGGTAATCGCATGAACACCAGCACTTAAATCAGACCGAGTCAACTGGGCCACACCTTGAGAACTAGGACTGCCGACACCCAACTCCCCATCAATGTCACTGTCCCATCGAATCGAAAGATCTCCTGCTTGGTCTTCACTATCCGAAACGATACCGCGAAAGGTGATCGCATCTCCTAAAGCATAGAGTGCACCGTCGGTGGGGTCTTCAATTGACACGGCTGGTGGTGTACCGACAATCACCACCATCCCTGTACTACATTCGGCATTGACTTCATCGCGGACCCGAAGTGTCATCGTATGGGTGCCAACACGCAAGGTTTCCACGGCAAAGGAAAAACTTCCATCCGAAAAAGGGGCTAAGGTTTGTACCACACCATCCAAATTGGACAATACCTCTACCGAAAGCGTATTGTTGGGAATGTCAATGTCGGTTGCCGTCCCTGAAAAATAGATTGCCTCCCCTGACAAATAAGCACTGCGGTCGAGTGGTTCAATAAACGCACACTCCGGAGGTGTATTTTCACCCTGCACCCGAATGGCCACATCTTCCACACTGACTTTACCAGTGGTATCTTCGACACGCAATTCAATGACGTGATTGCCCTCAGTCAAATACATGTAGTCAGACATTTCACCGTTGGCATCCAAACTGACATCCAAAGGCAATTCGCCGTCAACACTCGAAGTCCATGAAATCACCAAATCTTCTAGGTCATCTTCAGCATCAGAAATCATCGCCGAAAAATGTACCAGCGCATTGGAATAATAGCCGCCAGTCGCCGTGGGGCTAAACATGTCAATCAAGGGGGCTTCGGTCGGCAACACAGTAATGGCAACTTCAGATCGTCCGGCGGTACCTTGCATATCTTCCACCGCGGCGATTACATTAGTATCTTCGGGCAGAAAGACCATATCACAGGTGGAATCTCCGGTTGCCGAAACCGTCTCCCAGTCACAGACAATCTGGTCTCCGATATACCAAGCAACCATCAATTCATCAAACTCATTGTCATCGTCGGATACAGAAGCGCGAAAGGTCTCCACGAAACCCTCTAGAATCTCAGCCCCATCAGAATGACTTAGAATCAAGATACTCGGAGCGGCATTTTGTACCTTTTCAATGACATTTTCACCACCACAAGCCATCCACAACGACCACAGTCCGAGTGTTTGTACAAACATCTTCTCTCCTAATTTGGAATCCCTTTTATTGACCTTTATTGTATCGTTTACGAAGTCAGTACACAAATCGTTGAACTACCTCGTCAACCAGCAACACAAATTTATCATGCATTTGAGGTGCAACTTTGGTAATATCAGTGCCAACTTACACCTATTTTCGTCACAATATACTCAAAAATGGAGACCAGATGAAACTTTTACCTCTATTATTAGTACCCACACTGATTGGTTGTGGAGACAAAACCGAAGACACCAGTGCCAATGGACCAGCTGGAGCCAACTGGGTTGAATACACGCACCCCTGTGTTGGAAATCGTACCGATGCCATGTGGTTTGATGATGCCACGACTGGCTTTGTAGGCTGTGGGTCTACCACCGCAGGATATGGTTTGTACACCACGACCGATGGTGGAAATACCTGGGACACTGTACCTTCTGTCAACAACATTTTGGACAGTATGCGGGTTGGTTCCATTCAACGAGCAGACAATGGCAACCTCTATATTGGTGGTACTGGGGACAATGGTATTCGCATCGTGTACCTTGATGCTTCTGGAACCTTGAACGAATACTATTCCAAGCCTGACAGTGGTGCCCAATCTTGGCAAACCTATCAAGTCGGAACCTTCCGTTTGGATTCTAACAACCGTGGTGTCAGTGAGTCTTTGACCGGTTCAGACGTCATGTACTGGCCCAATGCTGGATCGGAAGCCGTCAGTGGCTACGGTTGGTGGAACAACACCGACATCGAAGGCTCTGGAGCACAAATCTTGGATATGGAGATCTATGACGACAAGTTTTATGCCGTTGGATCAACCATCAACCAACCCCCCTACTTCTTTTATGAAGACAACATGACCACTGAATTTGCCATGCAAGCGATCAAACTATCTGGGGACGGTATCGCCTCCTTTGAAGGAGAAGTTTGGGATATTGCGATTGATAATTCTGGTGGGATGCTCCTGGCTGGTATCAACCAAGGAACCGACGTGGGAACACTGTGGTACAGCACAGGAGACGTCACCAGTAAAGACAATTGGACCATGTACGACATCTCCAGTATCACCCCAGACATTCCCAACAACGCCACTCGTTTTTACGGAGCTTGTCGCTACGGTAACTTAATGGTTGCGGTTGGTGATTTCTCTCAAAAATCAGAAGGTATTCTGGTCTATTCCACAGATTCGGGTGCAAACTGGACTTTCATGGAATCAGAGAGTGGACCGTTGTCACGCTGCCAGATCGTTGATGGTGAAGTATACATCACAGGTGCCGATGGTCTCTTTGCCATTTTCAACCCATAATTTGGACGTTCTCAACCAATTGCTTGAGAAAAACCAATCATCAAAAAGCCTTCTGCAAATTGTGGAAGGCTTTTTTGGTTGACCGTTTCCTTAAATTGGATAGTTTACTATCGATCATTTCGTTTGAACCCATAGGGAATTGTAAGGAGTACACATGACCCATCCATATAATGCCAAACAAACCTTTGAACTCGCTGATGGTTCTGAAGGTGTCATTTTTAAATTGCAAGCCTTGGAAGATGCTGGTGTCTGTACACTTGCTGACTTGCCTTTCTCCATTCGTATTTTGTTGGAATCCGCTTTGCGTAACCACGATGGTTTCTTGGTTGAAGACAAAGACATTACCAACATTGCCCAGTGGACGCCCAACGGTGAACGTGGCGAGATCCCCTTCCTTCCCGGCCGTGTAATTCTGCAAGACTTCACTGGAGTGCCTGCTGTTGTCGATATTGCTGCTTTGCGAAATGCGATGGTTGAACTCGGTGGCGATCCCAAAAAAGTAAATCCACAAGTACCGGTTGATTTGGTAATCGACCACTCGGTACAAGTGGACGTATCCGGTCGTCATGCCGATGCTTTGGAACGCAACATGGAAATCGAATACCAACGTAACAACGAAAGATACGAGTTTCTCAAATGGGGACAGTTGAACTTTGACAACTTTGGCGCGGTGCCTCCGGGACGTGGTATCGTTCACCAAGTCAACTTGGAATACTTGGCCTCTGTGGCTGCCTCAAAGGATGTTGGCGCTGAAAAACACTTTTTCCCTGACTCTTTGGTGGGAACAGACTCTCACACCACCATGATCAACGGTACTGGTGTACTCGGTTGGGGTGTGGGTGGTATCGAAGCCGAAGCCGTCATGCTGGGACAACCTATTTACATGCTTGCACCAGACGTCGTCGGATTCAAACTGACCGGTCAATTGCCTGAAGGGGTCACCGCTACTGACATGACCTTAACCATCGTTGAAATGCTTCGTGCACATGGTGTAGTCGCTAAATTTGTCGAGTTCTATGGCGAAGGGATGAAGAAGTTGTCCTTGGCAGACCGTGCCACGATTGCCAACATGGCACCTGAATATGGCGCTACTTGTGGTTTCTTCCCTGTGGACGAAGTCACTTTGGACTACTTGCGTCTCTCTGGTCGTAGTGATGAATTGGTCGAAAACGTTCGCCGTTATTACACCGCCCAGGGCATGTTCCACACTGCGGATACTCCGGAGCCAAAGTTCACTTCCACCTTGGAATTGGATCTCTCCACCATCGAACCTTCTTTGGCAGGCCCAAAACGTCCACAAGATCGTATCACCTTGAGCAACATGGCTTCTGCTTTTGAAACCGCTCTCACTGCCCCCGTTGGTCACTCTGGTCACGGGTTGTCAGCCGAAGACACCCAAAAATCAGTCGCCGTTGCGGGTACAGATTACCAACTGAATCACGGAGATGTTGTGATCGCCGCGATCACCTCCTGTACCAACACCTCTAACCCCGGTGTGATGTTGGCTGCTGGTTTGGTTGCCCGTAAGGCACGTCAATTGGGATTGGACATCAAACCTTGGGTCAAACCTTCATTGGGCCCCGGTTCTCGTGTGGTCACTGAATACTACAAGAAGGCAGGCTTGTTAGACGACTTATCCGCGATGGGCTTCAACGTGGTTGGGTATGGTTGTACAACTTGTATTGGAAACTCTGGTCCTTTGGACCAAAACATCCAAGATGCCATCGTCGAAGGTGATTTGATCGTTTCTTCAGTTCTCTCCGGAAACCGCAATTTTGAAGGTCGTATCTCCAACTACATCAAATCCAACTTCTTGGCATCTCCCCCGTTGGTAGTTGCCTATGCGATTGCTGGTACAACCCGTATCAACTTAGCAACAGACGTCATCGCCCAAGACAAAGATGGCAACGATGTGTATTTGCGTGACATTTGGCCTTCTAATGAAGAAGTTCAACAAGTTATTCGGGAAGCCATCAGTCCTGAAATGTTCCGCAGCAAGTATGCCGATGTTTCCAACGAACCACGCTGGAACGCCATTGAAGTCGATGAGTCTGATCTCTATCCGTGGTCTGACAAGTCTACCTACATTCGATTGCCCTCCTTCTTTGAAGGCATCAAGCCCGAAGTCAATCCTATCGAACCCATCAATGATGCCCGCGTACTATTGAAACTAGGCGATTCGGTCACCACCGACCACATTTCACCTGCTGGCTCTTTCCCTGCCGATGGTCCTGCTGGTGAGTACTTGATGAAGAACGGCGTCAGCAAAAAAGACTTCAACTCTTTCGGTTCTCGTCGTGGAAACCATGAAGTCATGATGCGCGGTACCTTCGCCAACGTTCGTATTCGCAATGAAATCGCCCAAGGCAAAGAAGGTGGATACACCACCTACTTCCCAAGTGGAAAAGTGGAAAGTGTCTTTGATGCCGCCATGAAGTACAAAAACGATGGCACCAACTTGGTGGTCTTGGCCGGAACCCAATACGGAACGGGGTCATCTCGTGACTGGGCAGCCAAAGGAACCTTCTTGCTGGGTGTCAAAGCGGTTATTTCCAAGTCCTTTGAGCGTATTCATCGCAGTAACTTGGTTGGAATGGGTGTATTGCCACTTTGCTTCAAAGATGGTCAAGGTGCGGCTGAATTAGGTTTAGATGGTTCTGAGTCTTTCAGCATTCCGTCCTTGAGTGACTCGGTAAAACCATTGCAAGACTTGGATGTTGTCGCCACTAAGACTGACGGTTCTACCGTTGAGTTTACCGTGACTTGTCGCTTGGATACCCCTGTGGAAGTCGAGTACTATCGCAATGGTGGTATTTTGCACACCGTAGTTCGTAACTTGGCGAAAAACTAAGCACGACTACTGCTGAATACAATCAAGCCTGTCCCTTTGGGATGGGCTTTTTTGGTGTATGAAGCAACTACAGATTTCAAAAGGTGGCTTTCATGCTATACTTTTAGCATGTCACACCTTCCAATCGTACATATTTACACTTGGCTGTATTGTACCGTAGGACTGTGTCTTTTAGGGTGTCAAGACGTCAACACCCGTTGTCTTTCCACGGATGGTACCCTGACCATTTCACCCCAAGATTTAGCCGAATGTCCCAAAGATGAATCATTACAGACACTCATTTTAGAAGGCGATGGTGACCTACAAGGACAGACCGTTGGAGCCCGTTTTCCAAACCTACAACAGTTGCAGTTGCACTTTACCCCAACCGTGACAGAGTTGCCCGCCGACATCGACCAATGTACCAATATGCGTGAGATGTCGATTGTTGGAACCGGTATCGAAACACTACCCGTCGAAGTGGGCACACTTCCTGTGCAAAAACTGACCATTGAACACAACCCGTTTTTGGCAAACCTTCCAGCCATTCACAGTCCACTCAAACAGTTCACCATTGCCAACAATCCAAACCTTAGCACCATACCCAACACTTTTGGTCAAGCCCACACGCTACGTATAGTAAACCTTGAACACAACAACCTCAGCAACATCCCACAAAGTATTGGGGTCTATCGAGAATTGCGTGAAATATACCTGCGGGGCAACCGACTTAAATCCCTACCGAGCAATCTTGACAACCTCAAGCAACTGAGTATCCTCGACATCTCCGAAAACCCATTCTATACCGTGCCTGCATCTGTGATGTCGCTAACACAGTTACATAGCTTGACCCTTCAGCACCTGCCAAATCTGACAAGTATCCCACCGGTTTCCAATCTGCGCACCCTCTCCAGACTCCATATCTTGGATTGTCCAAATCTAAAAGTTTTACCTACGGATATCCATACCCTCAATGCACTCGTCTCTCTCAAGGTAGAGTCCACCGGTATAGAACGTCTGCCAGAACGATTATTGGATGTACCCAACATTGAATATGTCAAAATCCGTATCAACCCCAACCTAAAAACCCTGCCTGACAATATTGGCCACAATGACTCGATACGATTTCTATTTTTGAGCCAAAACAACATTACCAATATCCCTCCATCTCTTGGCAACCTAAGCAGTTTAGAACTGCTGTTTCTAGAAGAAAATGAGATCGAAGCACTACCCGAAGAAATCTGCCAACTCAGCAATTTGGAAGAACTATCGATTGCCAGCAATCAGATCAGCACACTGTGCCAAAGTATTGGAAACTTGAAACGGGTGCGTTTTCTCAATCTGAACAGCAATCCTATCCAAAC
>CAKZLX010000291.1 GCA_937127265.1 uncultured Pseudomonadota bacterium | reverse complement strand
AGTGGTACCTGTGGTCAAGATAATGTCCGATGTTTTGGCACCAATAAACGAAGCAATTTTCTCCCTTGACCGTTCCAATTGCGCTGTACTGTTGGTACTGACCGAGTGTACTCCACGACCCACATTGCCCCGATAGGTCATGGCTTTTAGGGTAGCATCCAAAACCACTTGGGGCATTTGACTGGTCGCCGCCCAATCGAAATACACCAATGGCTTACCTTGGATTTGCTGTTGTAATCCAGGAATCTGTTGACGATAGTTATCCATTGGATTGCCTTTGGGTATAAAGCCGACGTACAGTCTCTAAACTCTCAGGGCTATCGACATCCAACAACACACCTTGATCGGAAACATCGACCTTGTGTACCCGATTTGGATGGGTCTGCAAGATCCATTTCCCACCGACATCTCCCTTGCACTGTTGCAATCTATCAAAGAAAGAAGATGGAAAAATCACCGGTTGTCCTCGACGTTGATTGACCATTGGAACGATAATCTGATTGGGATGCGCCAGACTTTCACTGTGTAAACGTTCAAGCGTACTGACCTCGATCAAGGGCATATCTCCGAGTACAACCAAAGCACCTGTCCAATAACTCACAGTAGGGTGACCAAAAGCCAAGGCGATGGAAGTCCCCATACCTTCATGGTATCGGTCATTATGGATAGACTCCACACCATAATCTGCAATCTCCAGATCGAGTGCACCAGACTGATATCCAGTAACCGCCAAAATCTTCTCTATCCCTGCTTGTTTAAGGTTGGAGATACAATGAGAGACTATCGTTTGCTCACCAAGTTTCAACAACAGTTTATTCTCGTTACCCATTCGATTGGATTGACCAGCCATCAAAACTACTGCTCCGATGCTCTTTGCTGGCATGGAATCCATCATCGGGCTTGTCTCTGTTGTTGTATTAATTCGGCTAAAATCGAGACGGCAATCTCTGAGGGGGTTTGGGCACCAATATTGAGTCCCACCGGTCCATGAATTCGTTCTGTCTGCAGTTCCGTACACCCCCGTTCTTGCAATCGGGCACATCGCTTGGCGTGATTTCGCCGACTTCCCAAAGCACCAACATAAAAAGTATCCCGTTGTAAAGCCAAATACAGCGCCTCGTCATCAAAGGTGGGGTTGTGACTTAGGGCAACCAAGGCATCATATTTATCCAAACAAACGGTGGTTAAATACTCTTCTGGAAAGTCTGCACTGGTTTGCATGTGTCCCCAACGTTCAGGTGATAAAAATATGCCCCGTGGGTCGACAACATGAACTACATAGCCAACCTGCTGTGCCATGCTGGTTAACACTTGGGCGATGTGTACTGCACCAATGATAAACAATCGTTTTGGTGGTGTATAGAGTCGAATCACTGCACCATCGGGTTGTACGATTGACTTTGGACTTTGAGCGACACTCTGAAGTCCATCATAGACGGCTTCGACCATTTGAACCTGCTGACCACTTTGCGAAAAGTATAGTCCCACTCCTTCTCGCCGTGCAATGCGCGACATCACATTGTCCAAAATCGAAGGAACCACTGGCACCAACCAAATCACAATCCGACCACCACAAGACAACCCCACTGACCAAGCCGTTTCAGTAGAAACACCAAATTCAATCTGGCATCCCACAGAGGTACCTCGTTCCAATAGCCCAAGGGCTTCTTTAATCACCTCTCCTTCAACACAACCACCAGAGACCGAGCCTTCAAACAGACCATCTTCTCGTATTACCATGTGAGCACCGGCTTTACGAGGGGCACTTCCCCAAGTACTGACCACAGTTGCCAAGAGAACCTTCTGCCCCAAGGCTAGCCAAGTCAGTGCCGTAGAAAGGACATCAATATCGGTGGCGGTCATCTTCGTTTCTCCGATGGGTCAATCAGACTCTGCCGCGGTTGAATCCTCAGCCCCACAAGGTGTGCCCGCATCCATCCAAGTACGAAAGGACCGAGCAAAAGTTGCGTGTTCCACTGGAGGGAGTGTACGGTTACCACCGGGGTTCCAACCCCACAAAACCAAGGGATCGTGGGCCACATGAGCATACAGTTGTTCCACTGTTTTCTGACCATTCTCGGCTGGATTTAGCAATTGGGCACAAAGTTCAGCGACACTTCTCCCTTCGAAAATCAGTGGCATCTCTTTGTCAGGAAGGTGCCAATTGGGAGCACCAGGAGGACCTCCCGTCACGCCATAGGCCTCTGAATTTTGGGTTTGGTGACAAGTAGCGCAGTCGAGTCCGGCCTCCACACTGGCACGGGTAATGTTCATCGCATGTGGAACAGAGGTATCGTATTGTAAAGGTGCATCTCCACTGGGATGGCAATTCAAACACCGTGGGTGCTGCAACACCGTATAGACCGTTTCAAAAGCCAAAAGCCCCTCTGCTGGTGACACTGTATATTCTACGTCTAAGGTTGTTTGTTCGGTGTCTGATGGCTCTGCAAAGGCATTCACGGAGCAGATTCCTACTGCCAATAAAAGGACACCCTGATAGATCGGTTGATAAGTCGACATTACCCCTCCTTGTTGCTGGCTGGCTGTTGTGCATCCCAAGCCTCTTGTAAGGGCATCTTGGTCAAGCGCACACCAGTGGCGGCAAAAATAGCGTTGGAAACCGCGGCATTAATCGGGGGTACGGCAATTTCACCAATTCCGGTCGGGTCATTATCAGAAGGCACAATGATGGTATTCACCAAGGGCATCTGGTGCATCCGCAAAGCCGGAAACGTATCAAAGTTGCGCTGTTGTACGACTCCTTCCACCAATTCGATCTTCTCATACATCATCGACAAACCATAGACCACCCCACCTTCCACTTGGGCACGAACGATATCAGGATTGACCACCAATCCACAATCCACCGCACAGGTCACACTGCGAACCACAATCTGACCCTCAACAATCCCGGCTTCAACCACTTGGGCAATGACCGAACGAGCAAATTCGCTAATCGCAAATCCACGTCCCCACCCTTGTTCCAAAGGCTCCCCCCAGCGACTGTTGTGGAGTACAGTGTCGATCACTTTCAAATAGCGAGGGTGGTCTGACAACATTTTCTGGCGCAACGATACAGGGTCTTGATTTCCGATAACCGCCAACTGATCGACAAACGTTTCCATCATGAACGTCGAATAGGAGTGCGCCACTGAACGCCATGCTGTCACTGGTACATTGGTGTGAATCGGTGTAAAGTCATAACGATAATTGGGGATTGCATACTTGCAAGTCGCAATATCACCACCTTCTACAAACCCC
This sequence comes from uncultured Pseudomonadota bacterium, assembly GCA_937127265.1. Lineage (GTDB taxonomy): Bacteria > Myxococcota_A > UBA796 > UBA796 > UBA796 > CAJWHX01. Next base: position 866 of record CAKZLX010000291.1, on the reverse strand, counting down.
ATCAGACTGGTACCACTGAGATATCCCGTCGCAGCATAGGCCAATTTCTTACGCATTTTCTCAGGAACCAAACGAGGAAAAGCACCATCCAACTGTTCTCCCAAATCCGGAAAGAGCAATTGTGACACCAAGTGACTGTGGATCGCTACAATATTACCAGCATCATCAACAGCACCTTGCATCCGACAAGCACCTTGGGGACGATAATATCCCATGGTCATGTCATCTTCACGGGTCCAAATCACTTGAACGGGGATTCTGGGTATTCGTTTGGCGATTTGTAAGGTTTCTAAAACAAAGTCCACACAAGAACGGCGACCAAATCCACCGCCCAGCATGGTAATGTTGACTTCAATGTTTTCTTTGGGAATATCAAACAACTGTTGTACCAAAGAGACACACACCGTGGGGGCTTGGGTGGGAACCCACAAGGTAACCCTATCCCCATCAACCAGTGCCGTACAATTTTGTGGCTCCATCGGGGCGTGAGACAAGAATGGATATTCATAGTCCAAGGCAAGGGTTTGAATATCCTCTCGCTCCCAAACCTTCTCTACATTTCCAATATCTTTATTGGTAAAGTCGCTTTTCTTATCGGTTCTTCCAAGGGCCTCTTGGGCTAACTCTCGGGTATTCAGTCCTTCGGTCCTACCCTTACCCCACTCTACTTTGAGCAGTCTAGCAGCACGTTGGGCTTGCCAATACTTTTCAGCCACCACGGCCACACCTCGCTCAAAAGCAAAGATGTCTAGTACACCTTGTTGTTTCAAAGCCTCCGTTGCCGATACCCCAAGCGCTTTGGCTCCCATCACTGGCGAACGTAGAATGTAAGCACACACTTTGCCGTCAATCGAAACATCGGTGCC
>CAKZLX010000290.1 GCA_937127265.1 uncultured Pseudomonadota bacterium | reverse complement strand
CTTGGTTTTATCACTTCCCAAGTGACACAGGACATGCGGATGCAAGCCCAAGAGGCTGGCGCATTGTTCTTTTTGTCAAAACCATTTACCGTTGACAAACTAAAATGGACTTTGGAGCCTTATCTGGAAGGATAAACTTCACTTGTGGTATACTCATTACGATTCGACTTTCAATGTGAGTCATCCAATGGTAAACCCACTTCAGAATGCTTAACCCACCTGCTTCGAGGAAGTCTTGGAACAAAACCAGTTTCGAACCAAAACAGAAGAAGAACTGAGTGAATTCTTTCACAACTTGTTTTTTCTGGGCGTAAATATTAAGCGTGGTGGTGTATTTGACATCCACAGCATGCCAAGTTTTGTGGTGAGTGTATACCGTAATCAAAGTGATGCTATCATCGGTGCTTTGTTGCTGGATATTCCTGCAGCGGCATGCCTTGCGGGAGCATTGTGTGATTTACCAGAAGATATCATCACCGGCATCATTGCCTCAGACTCCTTTACCGAAGACATTTGGGGTGACCTCCAAGAAGTACTCAACATTTGCAGTCAACTATTCACTTCTTATGATGGGGATGCCATCACCCTAGAGGAAGTCTATCTACATCCCAGTTCATTACCGGATGAAGCCTTTGAAGTATTAGCCAATGACTTCAATCCTCTGTTGTTTCGTATTGCCATTGATGGATATGGTGGTGGGGTCATCGGTGTTTTGGATGCTGAAAACAATGCCATATTTGCAGAGGATGCAGAAGCACCCGCTAAGGAACAATCGGAAGATTTTCAAACAACAGAACAAATAGAACAGGCAATACCAAAGATAGATCCAGATTTATTCATGGACATGGACGAAGAGGGAGATGGTCTCCCAACTGTACCTCCTGTGACGCAGGTAGCCAATGGTACACTAGCCTCCTTTAATCCTATTCCTACTTTCAGTTTTGGCATTCTAGTCGGTACTTTAATCGGTGGATTGGTGGTCAAAGCCTTTTTTACACCAGAACCAAACACCATAGATACCCCCATAGCCAGTGTCACTACTGTAGAAAATGCCCCAAGTTTCAAGGCGCAACCAAAAAAATCTTTTGAAAATGTCAACGACATCGCACAGGTTTTGATCGATCCAATCCCTTTTCATATGGGCTGTACAACAGAATATGCCAGCGAATGTTTGGATGACGAGTTTCCATCTCACAGTGTTCAACTCACCAATTCTTATTTCATGATGAAACATGAAGTCACCCAAGAGTTGTACAAACAAGTCATGAACGATACACCCTCGCAGTTCTCCACCTGTGGCAAAGACTGTCCAGTCGAAAACATCTCGTGGGTACAAGCGGTCACCTTTGCCAATGCCCTGTCAAACTATCAAGGACTCGAAGAATGTTACACCATCGACGGTTTAGACATTCGTTGGAAGCGTGGTCTAGATTGTCTGGGATGGCGTCTACCCATCGAAGCCGAATGGGAATATGCAGCTAGGGGAACAAAAGGACAGTCCGAAGGTCGCCTGAGTCGCAAGATGAACCAAAGTCCAGAAACCAGAACAGAACAAAGCATATGGGTCTATGCAGGTGGAAACAACCCGCAAGATGTGGCTTGGTTTGGTGGATTCAAAAAAATCAGCCAAGACAAACTCGGACGTGCTGTTGGTGAAGGAGATGGAACCACCCACCCAGTTTGCCAAAAGCAACCAAACGACCTCGAACTCTGCGATTTGAGTGGAAATGTCTGGGAATGGATATGGGATGGGTATGGACGCTATCCCAAAACACGACGATTGGTTGTAAACCCAACTGGCAATCAAGACAACCCACAAAAGATATTGCGCGGAGGGAGTTGGTTGTCACAAGCCAATGAACTGCGTATAAGTTACCGCATGTATGCAACCCGAACGGTTATCGATACCATGGTATCTACCTATGGCTCGTTTGGGATGAGATTGGTACGTACGGCACCCAATGTCAAAAATCAACAATAGTCATTGTTAGATTGGTCTGGGACTTGACTATTCCGTGATCAGGTTTCCAAAAGCACGGAATAGGTCACCTGTCAGATTTGGACCAGTGTCTCCTTTTCGATTGACGCGAAGATAACTATTCCACAATTTACCTGTGGGAGATCGATATTCGGAAGGATGGTCAAGATTCATCCACAAATCAACAATACCCGAACCACCTAAATGAACCATTTGAATCGTGCCATCGGACTGTACATCAACCACGATGGCAATGTGAGACAGTTCATCATCGCGTTTTCCATTTTTATTGCGGTCATAGGTGTGATCAAAAAAAGCCAGTTCACCAACAGTGGGAGTACCAGTATGCAGTGTTCTCTGTTCTTGGGCTTGTTCAAAAAGAGACCTTGTGTTTCCAGATAAAGGTACATCTGACATCGCAAATGCTGCCAACACAAATCCACTACAGTCGTATCGAAAAGTTTGTTCTCCATCTTGTAGGGCAGAACGTCCTTTCAATTGAAGTGCTGTTTTGGCAATCAATGGGGCTTTTGTCTCTTGTTTATCTTTTGTCTCAATCGGACGAATCTCTGATACTGGGACAGATGTATCCTTAAAACCAGAAAGGGAAGAAGGCCATTCACGCTCACCAATAAACCGAGGATGACCCGGCATCGGTATCCCTGTATGTACACAACCAACCAACAATCCAAGCAGAACCCACATCACTCACCTCTTGTCATGAAGTAAGAACTAGCATAATCCGAGTAAATCGGCTAGGATTAGGAATATTCTATAACCAAGGTGCCCCATGGGAAAGCGATCAAAACGACAAAACAAAGACCCTCTTGAACTCAAAAACATGGCCAAAACCTTGGAGTCATTTGGATTAAAAGAACACCAATCTGATGAAATGAAATCCTCAGGTCCCGTGGAAGCCTCCTCGGTTCGTCAACATGGAGACCCAACCATGGCGGCCGTTCTGGCAGAAGCCTTGGCTGCCTCACAAAAAGTTGAAAGAGCAACACACCCTTTTCATACTTATCCGGCTCGGATGCACCCGGACTCCGCACGGTTGATTTTGCCACACACCACTGGGGCCGTCCATGACCCGTTTTGCGGAGGAGGAACGGTTCTCATTGAAGCAAAGTTGGCTGGTCGTAAAGCCTTTGGGTCTGATATCTCCCCAATTGCCCACTTGGTTGCCCAAGCTCGTTTGGCAGATCCAAAACTGGCTGGACCAATGCGCAAAGCCTCTCGAAAAATTGCTGACAAGGCAAAATTGCGTATCGATGTTGAAGTACCTGATGTTTGTACATCTTGGTATCAGCACCACGTAGCCCAAGAATTGGGAAGAATTAGAGATGGTATTCTGGAACAAGAACCAGACATCCAACCCCTGTTAAATGCTGTTCTCTCCTCTATTGTGGTCAAAACATCCTACCGCAAGTCCGACACCTCAAACAAAATGGAAAAGCACCAACGTCGTCCCCAAAGCACAGCCATTCTCTTTCACAAAAAAGCACGTGAATTTGCCCGCATGCTTGAAGAAATGCCAGCAGAACCCTCCTCTACCTTGATTCACGGAGACGCCCGTTACGTTGTACCCCCACAAAAAGTAGGCTTGGTTCTCACTTCACCACCTTATCCAGGTGTCTACGACTATCTTCCGATGCACCAGTTGCGCTATGCTTGGCTTGGTATCGAACCAGAAGATTCTTTGGTCCGTGAAATCGGGGCTCGTCGCAATTTCCGGTCTAAAGGACGTACCGATGCCCTCAAACAGTGGATGGAGGATACTGACCAGTGGATCAAAATGCAAGCCAGCATCTTGGAGCCGGGTGGAGCGATGATCATCGTGGTTGGAGATGGTTTGGTAGCCGGAAAATTGGTTGATGCACTCTACCCAACCACCGAAGCCATGAAAGCCGCTGGATTGGAAATCTTTGCCCGCGCCAGTGCCGATCGACCAGATCATGCACGAAATGCGATTCGAATTGAACACATGGTGATGGCCGTCAAACCTGCCTAAACGCCCCGTGGGAGGAAACATGAAAGTCACTGCGATCTCAGCACTACACCAAGCGATTGGCAAAGTACACCCCAGTGTGGCTTTGGACCAAATACACAACAGTCGTCATGGTACCCAACAATTGACGGTTTCCCCTACTGCCGCTAAGATAGAACTGGGACCAAATGCCGCAGGTCGATTCAATCCTTCTGACCACATCAATGAGTTCACCCTCCTCACGCCCTCATCGTCCACGTCACTTGCCGCACAACACAGTGATATCAATCTTCTCAGTGAACCCGACGCTGTCGCCCAAGAAATGACAAGCAATTTGCGCCCCTCGATGTCGCAATCCGGAGAAGCCAATCTCGATATCACCATGCCTGACAACCCGATCGGAACCTCAGCCTTTGAACTTGAGCAGCGAAAAGAACTGGATCTACCGATGGCTTTACGAAATATGCAAGAACAGTTTGCCGATTTTTACGATGGACCAAATGAGTGGGTTCAGCAAGAAACTGAATATACCGAACTCGATAAAACCTACGTCGTACCACCGACGAAACGCAATGAACCACTTTTAGAAGTCGCTGTGGCAACACCACCGCCAGACTTTCTATTCACCCCAAATCGTGCAGGCGAACGCCCCCCGAATATCACCCCTCAAGATATCCCCTTCACTGAGGTTCCAACACGGGTATCAGAACTACAACCAATTTCAGATGCACTTGGAGTATTGGCAACCGAACAACGCCAAAAACGTTTTGAGCAGATTGAACAATCTCGAATTTCTCAATCAATCAAGCCAATACAAGAAGATCGTACCGAGGCACAAACTTTTCAGCTCGATGATCTAGAATTACAGCAGCAAGCAAAACCGCTCAAAGAATCTGCTGCCGAAGTCCAGCAATCAAATATGCCACAAGCCATCGATGCCTTACTACAACAATTCAATCTTTCCTTGAATTGATGGATTGGAGATTCGGAATAACATTATGGATTGGTCTCTTGACCATTGGGTGTCAGGATAAACCACTCACCCTAACCGATTCAATACAGGCGATACAAACAGTAGTCGATGATCCATCCATGGCGGATTCTATCTGCCCAAAGATTACCGACATCACCCTCCGAGATCAATGCTGGCACAGTACTCCCACGCCAAAGGACAAAAGCACCGCGATGGTCCGTTGTGACAAACTCTCCACACAAGCAAAGCCAGAATGTTATTTCAAATTGGCAGAACAGCACAATGATGTAGAACTCTGCCTCCAAGCCGGTCGATTTGATTTGGATTGCCGCACCCATATTTTACAACAAAATTGTGGGCGGTTTCAACATGGAGCATCTCTGGTTCGTTACACCAAAACACTTGGGCTCGATCCCAGTGCCCCGAATGTCTCTGGACTGACTCACCGCTGCCTACTCAAAAACAAGCCCTATGTTGATATTCGCATTTGTGCATCTATGCATCAGTCTGAACGGTGTCGGTCTCATGCCTTGGAAATTTTTGAGCAAAAAATGACCAAAAAGTACGTGGATTGCTCCACCCGAACCAGTCGCATGAAAACCTTTGGTGATGTTGACTTAATGGCAAAGGAGCAAGCCATCATCAGCAAGTTTTGTCCTACTGTTCCGCCCAAGAATTCCGAAAATTGAGAATCGCATTGGTCGTGACTTGAAAAATATCTTTGGCGATGGGGTGTTCTCCCCGTTGAAAATCTTGTTGTATCTCAAACAAAAATGGTTCTAAAGAAGCCACTGAAAGCCACAATGTACCACGATTGGGAACTGCAAACTGAATGACAGACTGTCCCTTAAACATCGATACTTGATCCGCCAATAGCACCAGTGAACTGGTCAACACTTCTGGATGTTCAGCTTTCCAAGTCCTTGGCCCAATGGTCTGCCATTCCACTTGGGGGAGTATTTGATATAGGTTGGCGATAGCCTTTTTCTTTAAGGCTCGTAAGCCACCGTCTCTTGATACCACTTGAAAAGGAGATAGGAATTGTAATCGCCCTGAATGATGCTCAATCAAAGACACTTCAAGGTGATTGCCCAAAAAAGGTTGCGCCCATGGATAGGCAGTACTTTTGTATTCAGGTGGCTTCAATAATCTCGGATACACCTCTCCAACGTCCCGAGTATTGGTGAGGTGAGAACGGATTCTGGTGAGGAAAGTATTGATCAATTCATTAGTAGCCTGTGGTCTTTCTTGAATAGACCGATGCAGATTTTGCAGGGATATATCCAATATCATCTCTCCACTGACAATTTGGATGGTGGATTCACTGGTCTCATGGAATGATATGTCCCATTTCTGTAACCGTTCTAGTATTTTCGTTTTCAACAGTGCTATATTCATAGGTAACCCCATGTTTGATTGTATCCATTAGGTATCCCGATGAAAACAACTTCTACACGAACAATCTCTACCTTGATTCGAAAACGTATGCATACTCAAATCAAGGAATTATCCATAGAGGATACCATCTCCTACTTATCGGATACCGTCTATCAAGAAAGAAAAAGATTAGCGAAGACTGATGAACCCACCTATGAGGCTTTATTGTATGCGGCTGCTCGTTCACTGCAAGGCTCCAAAGAGTCGATGCAAGCCGCTTTGTTAAATATCATCAATCATTATGTGGAAGAGATTCACACCCATTTTTCCAATCGCACCTATGATATTGCCTCCAAAGTCATCCCCAGTGCACTGTCCAGACTGCTGACTGCATCTCATCCTTTTCAAATGCTCGGACAAGATTTTGATCCCGCTTCACGAATGATTGTCGATGGACCGATTGAAACATTAAAGGAACTGGCCACTCGTCACACACTGGTCTTTACCCCCACCCACATCTCCAACCTTGATTCACCGTTGATTGGGTATGCTCTGCAATCGGTGGGGTTACCACCTGTGTTGTATGGTGCTGGGTTAAACCTTTTTTCCAATCCCCTGATGTCGTTTTTTCTAAGTCGATTGGGGGCCTACACCGTCGATCGCCGTAAAAAAAATCAACTATACAAAGACGTCCTCAAAACCTATTCGGCAATCATTCTAGAACTGGGACATCACTCCTTGTTTTATCCTGGAGGAACCCGTTCTCGAGATGGTTCAGTGGAATCCCACGTCAAAAAGGGTCTCTTGGGGACTGCTATCCAAGCTTGGCAACACAACATTCAGTCCAAACAAGATCGTGAGATTCTGATCGTACCTTGTACAATGACCTCATCACTGGTCCTCGAAGCCGAAACCTTAATTGATGACGCCCTAGCCGAACAAGGAAAGGCAAGGTACATCATTACCGATGATGAATTTTCAGAACGACGCACGGTAGCCAATTTCGCACGAAAAGTCTTACATCTAGACTCCAGTATCTATGTTCGATTTTCGATGCCCTTTGATTGCCTTGGAAATCCAGTCGATAAAAATGGAATATCAAGAGACCCCAATGGCGTGGCCATCAATCGCAAAGAATACGTCTGTGATGATGAGGGACAAATTGTTTTCGACCCACAACGTGACCAGCAATACACCAAACGCCTTGCACATGCCATCACAACACAATTTGCCAAGGATTCCATCGTGGTACCAACCCACTTGGTAGCCAAGGCAGCTTGGATGACTTTACAACGCCATCATCCCCATTTAGATACCTACCAACTGGTCTTATTGTCAAAATCAGAACGCACCATTGCCACTACGGATTTAATTGCAATGGTCAGCCATCTCACCAAACAAATTCGAGAGCGAAAAATAGCCCATGCCCTACCCCCTGCACTAGAAAAAATCTTAGAGATTGCTTATCAACGATTTGCCTTATTTCACAAAGAACAAGCCGTCGTACAACAAGGACAGCATCTCATTATCAACGCCAAACTCGCCTACTATTATGGAAATCGCTTGGCTCATCTCAACTTGAAAACAATGGAGAGTCCATCATGATTGTCGGCATTCTTGGAGAAAATCGATGGGGCCAAAGTCTGGCCAGGCTGGTTGCCGAAGCGGGACACATTCCTAAAATTGGAAAAGAACCGGAATCATCCTTCCGAATTCGTGGCTTTGGTGGTAGCCCACATTGGAGTACCTTGTCCAAACAAGCCGATCTAGTAATTTTTGCCAATCCAATCAGTCAATTGATCACCGACTTGAAACGGGCTGAACTCGGCCCACGAAATCATGTCTTGGTATCTGCAGGACTCCACACCCACAGTCAATTGTGGACTCGACAAGTGGTAGAGCAACACACCCCGGCCATTCGAGTTGGCGTACTGGGTGGAGCTCAAATGATAGAGGAGATCGAAGATCGGATTCCCACTTCGATGGTGGTGGCATCACACTATGATGCAGTGAATAATTTGACTCACCAATCTCTACACTCTGACATTTGTCGTATGTATTTTAGTGAAGACATCATGGGTGTCGACATCGCAACCTTATTTGTTCCGGTGATTCAATTGGCGATGGGAATTGCCGATGCACTTGAATGTGGTTCTGGTACTCGAGGTGCGAT